>VXRD01000066.1 GCA_009838845.1 Gemmatimonadota bacterium
ATGTCTATATCAATGGAGCTATTATGGCATATAAATCATTGTTTTTTTAAGTTTTGTTAAGTTTTATTTTTGCCTATTATTAAAACTTCTAAACAAAGAAATGAGGTGAGGCCAATGCACTAAATAGTCCGGGTTAACACATTTAGTATCTCGTCAAACGCATAACAGAGAATTGCATCACCGCAGTTTTAAGCTGTAGAAAGGAGAGTTTATGACACGCACGTTGACTTCTTTTCTCGCAAGCGTATTACTGGTACTTGCATCGGGTGATTTATTTGCCCAGCAGAACGGATGGGGTCTCGGTGGATTTGCCAATTACCACGTACCTCTGTCCAATTTGCGGGACCGCTACGACCAGGCGGGGAAATACGGCATAAATGTGAACTATGTGGCCAGCGACCTCGTAACCGTTGAAGTGGAATACCACTATTCCAAATTCGACAACGGGAAACTCGCGTCCAAACCGTTTATATACCCGGTTGACGGTCTCGAATACACCAGCCCCAATGCTTCATCGACAATGACATTCAACAGCGTAGCCGTAAACGCGCTCGTCTTTGTGGGCGAAGAGAATCGGCAACACGGATTTCGGGCAAAAGACTATCGCCATTACATAGCCCTCGGCGGTGGTTTTTTCCGCTATAACGCCGAAAACAGCAACCTGGTGTGGCCGGCTCAAACCAGCGATCCAATCGACTTAAATACCGTAATGGATCCGCAAATCGACAAACGCACCACCATAGCACTCACCACGGGTGCGGGTATGGAGGCATTTGTCACCGATAATATCAGTCTGGATGTGCGCGGGCGCTTAAACTTTGTCGTGGGAGAATTGAGACCCATGCTCTTTTACGAGTTGGAACGCGCTCGCCCGTTAATGTTCTTCGATATAGGAGCCGGAGTTAAGTTTTATTTCTGGCGTTAACCCATTCACCCTTTAAGGAGGTCGTGCTATGAAGCACAGACTGTTGTTTTTCAGTTTTCTGACTGTTGGTTTCCTGCTTGCCGGAACCGGCGACCTGTGGGCGGGTAGCACGGGTAAGATCAACGGGGTTGTGCGAGATAACAGCGGACAACCACTGCCGGGAGCCAACGTAGTGATCAAAGGCACTCAGCGCGGCGCTGTCACCGATGCCGATGGGTATTACGCAATTATCCAGGCAGACCCGGGGCGCGTCACCCTTACCGGATCGCTCGTCGGTTATGAGACCGTCCAGGTTCAGGACGTACTGATCATCGTCGATCAGACCGTCACCGTGAATTTCTCGCTCAAAGAAGCCGCTGTAGAACTCGGCGAACTGGTCGTCGTGGCCGACCGTCCACTCGTGGAACCAGACAAAACCACGAGTAAATACACCGTAACCGTCGAAGAAACCGAACGCCTTTTGAGCATCGTGCGCAACACATCCGAGCTTTTGCAATTGCAGCCCGGCGTGGCAGTAGATGGTAGCAACCGCTTGCGCGGCAGCCGAGTCGGCGGCCCCGGATCTGGTTACAGCGATGTTGTATGGGGCAGTGACGTGGCCTATATGGTCGATGGCATACGGATAAACTACAACGATGGCCGCGGTGCTGGCGGGCAGTTCCGAACCGTGAACCGCGGGGCAATTCAAGAGTTGTCCGTACTCACCGGTGTAACACCCGCCGAATTTGGCAACGCCCAGGCCGGTGTGGTACAAATCGTGACAAAAGACGGCGGCAATCAGTACAATGGCTGGGGCGAATTTCGCTATGAGCCTGCCGGGAAAAAGCACTGGGGTATGAATGTCTATGACGCCCCCCAACATCAGGACAAAATGCAGTGGGACAATCCCAACTGGCTGACGGAACGGCGCCCCGATCTGGGTTTGAACAACCAGACACTGACAGAATTAGCTGGCGAACCCCTGCATATTCGAGAGGACTACACAGAAGTCAGCGGTTGGGATGCAGAGGCAAATCTCTCGGGTCCCATTGGCACCAATGTCTCCTTTGTCGCCACGGCAAAACACGGCCGTTTAGCCAATCGCTATCCGGGATCCAAGCAGACGGGATTTTACAACGACCTCAACAGATTTATCCCCACGGGACCGGACAACCTGACGCTTTCCGGCAGCTTCACCTTTAGACCAAGCCCAAATCTGAAGCTCAAATTAGGTGGGCTTTACCAGGGATATGAATACTGGTCAGACGGCGTGGCCGATCCCTATATCCGCACGGCAGATTCGCTTCCGGGCGTACACCGGGGTCTCGGCAACGGTGGTCGGGATCTGTTTTTGCCGCCAGATTGGTCGGGGGCTGGAAAGCGCATGGAAAGCGAAGAAATGCAATATCTGGTCGTGACCCACACACTCTCGCCCAAAACATTTTACGAAGTGCGCATCTCGCGCAGCCGCTCATTAACAGATACCAGCGGCGTATATCACGCAACATCGGTCAACAACAGGGGCGACGCCAACTGGTTTAACACCGGGCGAACAGCTGCCCGCTGGAAAGTGGCAGACCGCAACCGCCTGGGCTTGAAGGTAGATATGACCTCTCAGGTTACAAAGGGCCACCTGCTCAAGGGCGGTATTGAATTTATGCGCCGGGACATCATGATGATGATCATCGCCAATGCCACCCCTGCGGATCGACACCTGATGTTTGTGGCAGATGAAGGTCGATTCGGAGAGGAAGGCGTCAAGCCGTATTCCATCAATGCTTACGTGCAGGACAAGATGGAATTTGAGGGCATGATCGTGAACCTGGGATTGCGCATGGATGCTTTCAATCCCAATGCCCGCAGAATAACGTTCGGTAGTGCCCGCGGTTCCGAAATGTTCCGCAGACCCAATCTGGCGCGAGATTACGCCTATAATGAAGGATCGATCTGGTCAACACAAGCCCCCTGGCACGTGGTATTTAGCCCCCGCATCGGAATTTCGCATCCCATCACCGAACGGGCGCAGTTCCGGTTCTCGTCGGGTGTTTACCTGCAATGGGCTGACCTTTGGTTCTACTTTGGCGAAGACTTCTGGGTAGCGGGCAAAGCCGAAGACAGAGATGTCAACGGCAACGGTCGCATCGACGACACAGAGCGCTACAACAACCTGGAAACGACTTATAGCGGTCGAAATGGCACGCACCTGTTGCGCCCCGCCAAAACCACGGCATTTGAAGTGGGTGCAGACTGGAACTTTGTTTCGGACTATACCTTAGCGCTAACGGCTTATTATCGCTCTGAGGTCGAGCAATTCACCCACTATCCCAACGAAACCTGGCAGGGCCCGTATATCAGTCGCATTCGCTATTCCCGCACCCTGGACAACGGTGCTTATGGGGATACGCGGGGCGTGGAACTCGCATTGCGCAAGAGGTTCAGCCACAATTTCTCGTTCAATTTGTCCTACAACTACCAGTGGGCGTCGTTTACCACGGGCAAGCGCGGCAACGTGATACGCAACATCTACATGGATGAGGAAGGTGTCAGAAAAGCTGCCGTCAACATCGCCTATACGCATCCCGAATTCGGCGTACCGGTTCCCGATTTATGGGTAGAATGGGATCCCCACTCCTCGGGCAGCGAAGTACCCAGAATGATGTCGCAGGAAGACATCGACCTGATTGCTGGGCAGGCCAACCGTCGATACGAGTCCGCTACTGTGAATCAGGCTTATGGCAAGACCCTGGGCACGGGCGAATGGGATGGCCTGCGCCCCCTCGAGGGACCGACCAAAGGCAAGGGCATTTACCTGCTCACCGGCGGTTATACCCAGCTATTCCTGAAACCGCGCGGGGGAGATCGACGGCAATTTGGAACCGCCTCAATGCTGGCATCCTTCCCGGCCGATTACGAACGGGGCGGTGCCATCGTCAGCAGAGTATTGCGCAACATGCGCATCAACCTGGTCACGCGGGTTGAAACGGGAGGATTGTTCCGCTATGCCCCGCCAGAAGGTGGCGTGCGGCCCTACCGCGAACTGGCTATGGACTCTCGCACAGACCTGGCATTGGAAAGGTCCTTTGCTATGACATCCCGGGTTCAGACCTCGGTTTTCCTGGATATACGCAATATGTTTAATCAGAAAGACCGGACAAGCCCGACCAACAGGAATGACTATACCTACTACGGGGTTGACGGACCCCGACCGACCGACAGCACCTACCTGCAATACGGCGACGTGCGCGATCGCACTTACGCGCACACACCCAGGTTGACCCAGGTAGGCGTGCGATTTAACTGGTAGCGGGTTGTGCGAGTGGGTCTTGTGCCCACTCGCATACCCTCTCCTTTTCCGAAACCCATTGAAGGAGGGCGAGGAACAATATGACGCGATTTAAAATTTTTACAGGATGGGTCGCAATATGCGCCGCGGTGGGAGCTATTATAGCTACCGATGCCACAGCGCAATTCGACCCGAACATAATCCCTTTCAGGGAAAACACCAGGGCATTGATCTCCAATTCCTGGAACAACATGGGCATCCAGGGAGGCAGCCCCGAAATTAACCGCGGCGGCGACCGAAATGCCTATCCCCACAATGGCGTGGGACCGGGTTCCTTCGGACAGGTGTTGTCCCAATTCACAAGCGGACCAAAATCCCAGGTCTATAACGACTACAAAACCTCGATGGGCGATGGTTTGTGGATTTTGACATCCGACGGACAAATCAGTTTGACCGGGCCACGACCTTCGCCGTGGATCAGGGATTTTATTCGTCCATTGCCTTATGATCCCAAAGGCAACGAAGAAGAACACTGGGGCGTCCCCAACCCACTGCGGACACTCGGAGATGCCTCAAACGTACTTGCCACTTCGGGCGGCTGGAGCGGCGGTGGATCAGAACCGTGGCTGTCCAATTACTGGCCCGGTGTAACACAGGCAGATTTCGGAAGCTATTACGGGAACGAGTTAGATCCCTCCAAAACCAGCCCCCTGGTCATTGGAAACTACAATCTGAGTGGCTATATCGTCGATCCGTCGCTCCCCGAAGAAACCATCATCACCCGCTGGGTACACATCAAACAGGGCATTCAGGTAACGCGGCGGGTCTATAATTGGAGCCATCCGGACTTCGACGATTTTTATCTCGTAGATTTGACATTCACCAACACGGGTGATTTCGACGGGGATGGGCAGGAAGACAATCCCGGCGGCACGCCTACCCAGTACGACATCTATTTTTCGTTTGTAAACTCCTGGGTATCCGCAGCAATGGGCGTTATGCAAGCCTTTGGCTGGGATGGTTATGTGACGTCGGGTGGTCGCGGTGTGGATGATATTTATTTTTATTCCGATGCGAGCAACTACGCGGGTGCGTTTGCCCCCGGGTATAAAGCCAGCATTTTCCGCGATTCCGACAACCCATTGTCGCCATACGACGATACGGGCGACCCGTATTTCAAACGACTGGGCCATACCGATTCGGATGCGGTTGATGCATCCGAAGGCCAACTTCGCGCACCGCAACACATCGTGATGGCGCCCATCGCGTTTACCGATGCACCGGGGCTACACGCGTTTAACACCCGGGACATGGGCAAATACGTCCAGCCACAGGGCGACCAGCCCTTCTCGGCGCAGTGGTGGCAGGCGCGGTCCAAAGACGACTTTGACGATCCCTATACGGAAAAAGACACCGAATCCCAGATGTATGGTGCCATGCTAAAAGGGGGAATCAAAGACAACCCAAACGAGAACAATGTAGATGACCGAAAATTTTACATTTTCTCGCAAGTCTATGGTCCGTACACGCTTCAGGCAGGCGAAAGCGCCAAGATCGTGATGGCTTATGTCGCCGGTCACCCAGCTCAGATAAAGAACCAGGATATACTGACCTGGGACCGTTCGGATGTGTCGGTAGAAACAAAGATCCAGGAATTCAAAACCCTGGGCGAGCAAGCGGCTTATGAGAATTTGCAACTCGCGCACTTTATTTACGACTCCAATTTCCACCATCCACCGGCACCGACGAATGCATTTATCGCTGCCGATGACCTGACTTCCAGCGGATTTGCCCGCCAACAGATTTCGTGGATCGACGACGCCGACCGCGCGGTCAATCCCCACACCGGACAACAGGACATCGCGGGCTACCGCGTCTATCGCTCCACCTGGTTCGGATGGGGTCCCTGGAAATTGCACGACACCGTGTTGAAGGGGCAAAGCGGTTCCAGCCTCAACGGTCAGTGGTCGCTCTCTGGCGGGAAATACACGTATGAAGATCTGGATACGGCCGCCGGGTTTGCATACCACTACTCGGTGCGACCCTACAACAGCGGATATAGCGACTGGATGGGCGGTGGAATGGCGATAGGAGATCTGCCCACGGGCAGGGCGCGCGCCAATGCCACGGGTGGGTACGAAAGCGGTTGGGGACCTGCCACTGCGCGCACCTACGACGCCGATGACAGACGGCCCTTCCAGCCGACCACTACCGAAACCGATCAGCTCGACCGAAAAGTAACGGTGGTGCCAAATCCCTATTTCGTGGATGGCAAGCACCAATATCCCAGAAGCCGAAATCTGCGCTTTGTGGGGATTCCCCAAAAGTGCAAAATCCACATCTTTTCGGCTTCCGGAGACAGGGTCTATACCGTCTCGCACGATAATCCAGACCGGGGCGAAGCCTCGTTTCGGCAGGTGACGTACAATCTGGCTGGCGAAATCCAGACCGGACTGTACTACTTCGTCGTCGTATCCGAAACCCCGGGCAGCGAAAACAAGATCCAGCGCGGTACTTTTGTGGTGATTAAGTAGCCGAAGGAGGCATTCATTGTGAAACAGAAAAATCTCATACTTACAGCGTTCCTGAGCCTGCTGCTGATCGCCAGTCCCGCTCTGGGGCTTGAATATGAAGGCGTAACCGCGATCGAAGGGGTCAAGAAAGTCAACATCGCAGGCATGCAGTTTTTGAAAATCGGACAGGGTGCTCGTGCCGTGGGGATGGGTGATTCATACACGGCAATTGCCGATGATATCAACGCCATCTTCTGGAACGGCGCCGGGCTAACCCACGTGGAAAAATTCGCCTATCAGGCCAATTACACCAAGTGGCTGGCAGGCACAGAACTGTATTCGGCGGCAGCCGTCTTCAACACCCACTCGTCTCGAGGTGAAGTTCTGGGTATCAGCCTGATCACACAGCAGGTCGAACCCATTGAAGAAACCACCATCTTCCAGCCGAGTGGAACGGGTCAGTTTGTCGATGTGAACTACATGGCGGTGGGCTTGCTCTACGCCATAAAATTCACAGACAAATTCTCGTTCAGTGCCAAAGCCAACTATGTGCAGGAAAAACTCTACACGCAAAAAACCAGCACATTTACCATAGACCTGGGCAGTCATTTCTACACCGGGTTTAGAAGCCTGCGCGTGGCAATGTCGTTCAAGAACTTCGGACCAGACCAGAAATCCAGGGAAGAGGCATTCTCCTACCTGATGCCCCTGACCTACAACATGGGCCTGGCCGCCGAAGTTTATGGCGAAAAAGGCGATCCGACCTATTTGACGCTGGCGGCCGAGAGCGTATTTCCCGTAGATTTCGAGCAACGCTATCACTTTGGCGCAGAACTCTGGGTCCAGAATCTGGTAGCTGTGCGCGCGGGCTATAAGTGGAACTACGATCTCGAATCCTTTGCCTTTGGCGCTGGTGTCAAGCAAACAGTAGGCGGACGCACCTTCGTGGTAGATGTGTCCTATTCGCTGCTGAAGGATATCGACGGCGTGGCACTATTCGACTCGCCCCTGCGCATATCAATAGGCGGCACGTTCTAACGAGCGGCTATCGCAACTTCTGCGATGACCATAGTTTGTACACTTTTTGGGCGACTGCCGGGGTTGCACCCTGGCAATCGCCCTTTGTATTCTGTACAAAAAATGCCTGTAAATCAACGTGGGAAAACCTATCCTCTTGTCGCGGTGGGATTGGCGGCCTTTCTGGTATTCGCAAACAGCCTGAGCAACGGATTGGTCTATGACGACCACTTCCTGATCGAGCGCAACCGCTTGCTGCGCGAAGCCGATGTGTGGGGCATTTTAACCACGCACTACTGGGCTGGATATGAAGGCGAAGCCAATATCAATGGACAATATCGTCCCCTCACAGTCCTGTCTTTTATGCTGGACGGCCTGGGAGGGATCTGGCCCTTCCGATTTCACCTGACCAATACAATCCTGCACGTGGTCAACAGCCTCCTCGCCTATCTCCTCTGCCTGAATCTGGGCTTGAAGCGGGGCGCAATCCTGGCCGCACTGCTATTTGCCGTACATCCCATCCATGCCGAAGTCGTCGCCGGCATAACATTTGGGCGCGCAGATCTATTGGCTGGCCTGTTTTCTCTAACAACCCTGCTCCTGTACATCTTCTGGCACAACCGGGGCGCGGAAAAGTACTACGGATTGGCCCTCGCGGGATTCTTTCTCGCCTTGCTCTCCAAAGAAAGCGCGATAGTCTTACTGGGGCTGGTCATCGCCGTCGATCTAACCCTGTCCCACGGGAATGGGATACGCAATCTCCTGTGGCAGCGCAGCGTGCGCTGGGCTGGCTTCATCGGGATTTTTGTCCTCTATCTAACCATGCGAAAAGTCGCTGCGGGCCTGGGATTCTCAGCCGAAAATATACTCGCTCTCAACAACCCACTCATAGACCAGCCCCTCGACCACAGACTCTTGACAGCCGCCGGACTCTTTTGGAAATACTGCATTCTCATTTTGTTTCCCATCAAATTATCCGTAGATTACTCTTACAGCGCCATACCCGTCATCACCTCTATACTCGCGCCCGAAGCAACAGCGGGCATAATCCTCGGCATCGCAGGACTATTATTGTGGGCAGGTGCTTTTTACAAGCGCTGGCCCTGCGTATTTTTTGCTCTATCATTATTCTTTGTACCCTATTCAGCCGTATCGCAAACACTCGTATTGATCAACGCCATTTTCCAGGAGCGATTTCTATACATCCCCGTCCTCGGTGTGTTCGCACTGTTTGGCCTGGGATTTGAACACCTTGAAAAACAACGAAAAACGGTCGCCATTGCCCTCGCCGCCCTCATTCTCGTGGCCTATAGCGCCCGGACCATTATCCGAAATGCGGACTGGCGAGACGACTTAACACTTTATCAAAGTGCAGTAACAGCGTATCCCGAAAGCGCGAAAATGCAACACGCCCTGGGCGACGCCCTATCTGAACGCGGTCGGATATCCGATGCCGAAACAGCTTATCGAAAAGCACTATCCATCCGGGAAAGTGCCCTGACCTATAACAACCTGGGAAATATCTACGCCGCAACGGGTCGCTTTAAGGGAGCGACAACCGCGTATCAAAAAGCAGTAGAAATAGAACCGGATTACATCGAAGCCTACATGAACAAAGGGCTCGCGGCAATGCAGGCCGAACAAATAACCGACGCGCATTCGGCCTTTGAACGAGCAGCCATTCTCGACCCGACCAACGCAGAAATTTTCTACAACCTAGGCGTAGTCCGCGAAAAATTGGGCCGCCCCGCACATGCCACTACTGCTTATGCCCGCGCCATAGCATTGCGCCCAAATTGGGCTGAAGCGTATTTTAACCTGGGAAAAGCCCATCGAGACAACGGCGAAAAAACCGCAGCCATACAGGCGTACACGCGCTTTATAGAACTCTGGCGGGGGGACCCGCAAGTCGCGCAACTGGCACGCCGAGAATTGGAAAAACTCAATGAAAACCCCCCTTCCCGATAGCCGTGTCATTCGGAAAGCTTTCGACGAAGCCGCCGAAAACCGGGACCGTTGGCGCAGGCGCAACCGCACCTATCACCAGGAAGTCCTGCGATTTTGCCGTTGCGCAATACCCGAAGGATCGTCCGTCCTGATCATAGGATGCGGCACCGGCGACCTGCTCGCGGGCTTAAAACCGGGGCGGGGACTCGGCATTGACTTCAGCGAAGCAATGATAAAACGCGCGCGCAAAAAATACCCCCACCTCGAATTTCGCGTGGGGCGCGCCGAGAATTTACCCGAAGGGGAGCGATTCGAGTGGATCATCCTATCGGACCTGCTGGGTTTCCTGCCGGACATCCAGCGCGTATTCAGCGAATTGTGGAAAGTCGTACTACCCAGCTCCCGCGTCCTGATCACGCACTACAATCCCCTGTGGAAACCCGTACTAAAAACCGCGGAAATATTCCGCTTAAAAATGCCCGAACCCGTGCAAAACTGGTTGACACACCGGGACATTCAGAATTTACTTTATCTATCAAACTTTGAAGAAATACGACGAGAAAGCCGCCTGCTCTTGCCCCGCCGCGTACCGCTACTCGCATGGCTTGCAAATCGCTTCCTGTCGAGAGTGCCGGGACTGAGACGCCTGTGCCTCATACAAACACTCGTCGCGCGTCCCGTCTTCCCTGCGCGGGAAGCATCCTCAGTCTCTTGCTCGGTCATAATACCCTGCAAAAACGAGCGAGGCACAGTAGAAGCCGCAATAGCGCGCACACCTGTGATGGGAGCGCATACAGAACTAATCTTTGTCGTGGGCAATTCAACAGACGGCACAGCCGAAGAAGTCGAGCGCTGCATAGCGGTACATAGTGGAACAGACATCCGCCTGATCCGACAAACCGGAACCGGCAAAGGAGACGCCGTACGACAGGGATTTGACGCAGCCAGAGGCGATATATTGATGATCCTGGACGGCGATTTAACCGTCGCCCCAGAAGACTTGCCCAAATTCTTCGACGCCCTGATATCTGGCCGCGCCGAACTCGCCGTGGGATCCCGCCTCGTATATCCCATGGAACAACAAGCCATGCGATTCCTGAATCTTCTGGGCAACCGGTTTTTCGGCTGGGTATTGAGCTGCCTCCTGGGACAGCGCATCCTGGATACCCTGTGCGGCACCAAAGTCCTGTTCGCCCTGGACTACAAAAAATTAGCCAGAGCGCGTCGAGACGTATGCGATTTTGACCCCTTTGGCGACTTCGACCTCCTCCTCGGCGCGTCCAAACTGGTCCGCAAAATCGCAGAAGTACCGGTGCGCTATCGGGATCGGGTGTACGGAACCACGCAGATCCACCGCTTTCGGCACGGCTTTTTGCTATTGCGCGTATGCTGGACTGCTTTTCGCAAACTGCATTGAACGGTGTACCCCTTGAGGAAACATACCGTGTTCACTTCACCAATAGTCAGATACGCATTGCTCATGGCTGTCGTGCTCTGGAGCGCCGCAGACGCCCAGGAGGACTTGATCCTCCGCACTGGAGCGACCGGTCAGGTGTGGACCTACTCTCGAGAGATGAGCGGCATCGCACTGACAGAGCTGTGGACCGACGGTGCGGAACGGGAACAGTGTCTCGGTATATTCCCCGGGCGACCAGGTCAACTGGGAATAACAGAAACCGGAACCATCATCTACCAATCCATCCCCCTATTATTGCCCGCACCTGGCGACATCTTGCATCGGGGACACACCATCTCCCTCGCCCCATCCCGATACTGGGAACTGACGTCATCGGGACGCGATATCCTCATAATAGATGATCCGGATCTGGAATCCATTATCTGGACCACTGAAAAAGCGATAAAAGGATTAAAACCGACCGCCCCCGCTATTGGCAAAAACGACCTACCCACCCTGACATCGGGTTTCAACGCCGTGCGCCTGGCGCAACTGAGCCTCTCGCGCTGGGAGTTCAAACAAGCCGCCGCTTATTACAACCAGGCAGCGCGCCATTTTGAAACACTGGCCAGACAATCCGCGAAAAGCGGCCTATCCAAATCTCCCATGCAGGACTACGTGCACGCATTTCAAAGCGCCGCGCAAGAAATTCAAAAAAATGGATCCCGCTGGGTCTGCCGCGACCACCTCACCGCAATCTCCAGACTACTAACCGCATATCGCCGCGACCATCGCGGGAAAATGCCCGACCAACTGTCCGCGCTTCAAAAATGGACTGTTGATCAATCCCGGGCAGATCCCGGGACTATCGCCCGCCTGTTCCGCGCACCCGCAGATCGGAACAACACGCGGCCCATCAGCTATTTCTACAGACCCAACGCCGCTACAGGCGAAGCCATTGTCGTGAGCTATTTCTATCCCGGTCGCCTCGTAGAACTGGTTCGACACACCGAAAACTATCGCGTACAGGACCGTCCCATTGGAAAAACACAAATAGATTCACTCGTAGAAATGGGCAAAACCCTCCTATCGCAAAACGACACCCTCGCCGTACCAATACTCACCGCACTCACCCACGTCGCGCCCGATCTGAAACTGGGGCATTGCCTCCTGGGCTATGCCTATTTAGAGGTAGAGAATTACGACCGCGCGCGAAACGCTTTTGAGCGCGCCATTGACCTCGACCACCGCCTATCCGAGGCGTACAACGGACTGGGGCTCGTCTTCCAAAATCGCCCCAAAGGCCTGTACAATGCCATCCGCTATTTCAGAAGAGCCTTGCAGTGGCCTCCAGATGAACGGCTATCGCAGCTATACAATATTCACCGCGATGCCCGCTTTAACATGGCGCAGACGCGATATAAACTCAAAGAATACGACACCAAACGCGACCTCGACCACGTCATCGCACTGGACCCGACCTACGCGCCGACCTACAAACTGCTGGGCAAATGGTGGGAAGAACAGGAAGAAGACTACGAACAGGCGGCCATGGCCTATGCCCGCTATATAACACTCGCGCCCGAAGACCCGGAAGGCAGAGAGTTGCTCTCAAGGGCCTATTTGCGAAGCAAAAACTTCGACCGCATCGTCCAATTGCTGGAAGATCACATCCGCGAGTACCCCGAAGAAATAACATCCCTGCCCATCCTGGCGCAGGCGTGTCTCGAACTGAAGCGTCCGAACTGGGCACAAACCTATTTTTCCCGCTATGTGGCGCACCTGGATCCGCAACACCGCGCACTATACGAAGACATCCGATTCCTCGCATCCGTCGAAGAACTCGAAGAATACAACAGCCTCGACACAGACGCGGCGCGTTCGTCATTTTTGCGACAGTTCTGGGCACTAAAAGATCCAAATTTGATCACCGCGACCAACGAACGCAAACTGGAGCACTACAGACGGGTATGGTATGCCCTGACAAATTTCTCAGAAGGGAAAAAGCCCTTTGACCGGCGCGGCGAGGTCTATATCCGCTTCGGAGAGCCTGACTATCGGTCGCGATCCAACATGTTAAACTTGCAACAAAGCCTATCAGTACAGCGGGTAAAAGAGCGCGTTGCCCAAACGCTATTTGGTGGCGAAGCCGCACAACAGACTTATTTTGGCCCGGTATATCCCGTGCGAGGACTTCAAACCAGACTAAGTGGTGCAACCCCAATCAGTATGCAACGCGAGGACGCATCCATGCAGCAGGCCATCGAACAATCACAGGAACGGGAGCGACAGGGACTCGAGTCGGGAGATGAAGAACAGCGCACTGTGCGTTCGGCACAGGCAACAGCCGATGACCAGACCGGAGAAGACATCAGCACTTTTGAACGGCGGGCGAATTCAGTCGTCAACGCCGGGAATATGGGCAGTGAATTTTTTAATCTCCAGCCGGATTTCAACGCGGTCTCCGTTCCGGAAGACGCCTCTATGGTGCGGTGGGAGACCTGGATCTATACCGATGTGAACGGGGGCATCGAAATAACCTTCACCGACGAAGCAATGACCGGCAGTTTCGACTACGCGCCCTCGCCTCTGGATCCCAACATCCCCATCCGCACACTGGCTCTACTCAACCGGTACAATCCCCGCAGAGTCACCGAATTTGCCGCTCGGGTAACGCCGGATTATTACGCAACCCCGGAAAACACCCGTCCCCTGGAATTCTATTACGACCTCGCGGATTTTCAGAGCCTCCAAAATGACGTAAGCGCGCTGGAAGTCTATACCGGAATCCCGCAGACACTGGGGCGGTACTTCGCCGAAAACAATACCACCGAGATGGTCGTAGAGCGAACCGTATCCCTCTTAAACGAACAGACCGGCGATGTGTATCGACGCACCGGCGATGTGCGATATCGCAATGCAGGCGATCAAACCGGCATACAGGGCGCCTTTATCCCCGATGTCGTGCGCCTGGACGCCCCGCCGGGATATTACAAGCTGGAAGTACATCTGCTGGACCGCCTGTCTGGGCGGCAGGGGCGGTATCGCCAGATAATCGAACTGGAGAAATATCAGACCCGCTCAATGAAAGTAAGCGATCTGGAACTGGCATGGCGCGTCGCAGAGGGCGGCCCCCAGGACAAATTCCGCAAAGGCGAGTTGCACGTCGTGCCCATGCCCACGCGAACTTACCCAAAAGGACAGAGCATCTTTGTCTATTACGAAATCTACAATCTAAAACGCGATGAATTCGGTCAGACCAGATACCAGGTAGAATACACGATCGCCCCAAAAGGCAAAGGCGTGGGCGGTGCCGTATCTCGCCTGGTGAGAACGCTCGGCGGCAAACGAGAAAAAGTGTTACTGGGATATGAACAGGTCGGAACAATGAACCTGGAAACCGTCTATACAGAATTGGAATTGGGCGACCGCGAACCGGGACGCTACGCACTGGAAGTCGTGATAACCGATTTGAACAGCGAACAGACCGCCTCTAAAAATGCCCTCTTTGTGGTAGCGCAATGAGATACTTATGAATATTCGCCATTGGACATATTTTCTTTTACTTTTCTGCTTTATCGGACATGCCGCCGCCGAAGACACGGACCTGGACGCCGTATATCTCAAAGCCCAGGCACTCGGACGAAAAACCCTGATCAGAGAAGCACTCAAAACACTGAACCATGCCGTGCCGAGTTCTGCGGACTCCACCCTGCTACTCGCCCGTATCGGCCATCTCTATCTCCGACTCCAACTGCCCGACAGCGCAGAAGCCGCATTTGTTCGCGCCCTGAAAAACGACCCGCACCAGGGAGAGAGCCACCTGGGAATGGGACGCGTACTTCTGGAATATCGCAACAAACTCAAACGCGCGACCTCCCACCTCGAAAAGGCGATACAGGCCGACTCCAACCGCGCTGAAAGCCACGAAGTCCTCGGCAGAATCTATCTGGCGCGCGGGAAAGAAAAAGACGCCCTGCAAGCGGCCAAAAAAGCACTGCAAATCAACCCCCGCTATGGTCCCGGCCACCTGCTGCTGGCGCGTCTTTATCGCAAAAAAGGCGACACCTCCCGGGCACTATCCCACTACAACACCTACCTGTCCCACGGCGCGCAAGACGAAACACCCGCACTTGAATTTGCCCTTGAATTCTTGACCGAAAAACGCTACAACATCGTGACCCAGATCGCCGCGCACATGGCCGATGCGCGAAGACTTCCGCTATTGGCGCAAGTGCTACTGGCCTCGCGGCGTTATGAAGACGCCCTATCCGTATTTCAAAAATATCTGGAAATGCTGTCGCCACAGGAAAAAGCAATCTATGAAGACATTTCCCTGATCGCCACCCCGGAAGAAATCGCATCGTATCGCGCGATCTCAGACGAAGATGTGGACGCCTTTCTGAACGCCTTCTGGATCCGCAAGGACCCCTTTGGCACAACCGGAGGAAGCCAGAGACGCGCAGAACACTACCGCCGCGTCTGGCATGCGCGAACCTTCTTCGGGCGTTACAAATACCCCTTTGACCAGCGGGGCGAAATCTATATCCGATACGGCGAACCGGACTACCGCTCCACCTGGCGTGAACCAAACGCCAGCATACCGATCCCCGTGCAACGCATACAGGAAAAACTGGCATTTCAACTCTATGGTCGCCCCGGCACAACCGCGACCTACACCGGACCCGTATTCCCCGTCCGCATTGCGCTTCGAAACGTCGAAAGCAACCTCCCCCTCGAAGAAGACGACGGCACCCTTGGCTTGCGCGGGTGGAAACCCGTCACAGCCGGAAACGATTTCTCCAGCGTACCCTGGGAAGTGTGGATCTATCCCGACATCAACCACGGGATAGAAGTCGTATTCACCGACGAAATGCACACGAATATCTTCGGCTATGCTCCCGTCCCAACCATCGACAGAGAAGACGCTTATGACGTCGCTTCCCGCGGGTCCCCACTCAGATTCCTCCGACTCATGAACGACTTCTCGCCCGCATCGCAAGTCGCAGCAGCAGCGGCCAAAAAACCCGAACGCTACGACACATCCGACCTCGATCCCCTCAATTTCTATTACGAGGCCCTGTCGTTCCGCGGGAAAAATGGCAAAACAGACCTCCAGATCAACATCGGCCTCCCAATAGACGAAGTGGCGATATCCACCGACCCGGACACCACAGTCGTAGTCGAACGCCGCATCGCCCTCGTAGATGATCAGAATCGCGAAGCAAAACGCCTGCGGGAAGACGTCGCCATACCCCTTCCCCCCGGACTCCGCGGAAAAAGCCTGATCGCCAGAGACCGCATCGACATCCCCCTATCCCCCGGCGAATACGACCTCGCCGTACAAATGTGGCGAATTCACACCAACCGCCTGGGCAATTATCGGGAAAAAGTCCGCCTGCACGACTTTTCCGGTGACAGCTTGATGCTCAGCGATCTACAAATCGCACAGCATATTGAAGAACCGACTTCCGTACCCCAGAACCAGATCGACACCTTGACTGCGCGCGACAAATGGCGCATCACAACATCGCCGTCCCGCACCTTTTTCCCAGGCACGCCAATCTTCGTCTATTTTGAAATTTACAACCTGACGCGAGACACCTTTGGGCAAACGCGCTACGAAGTCGCCTTTGCCGTAGCACCGGAAAAGGGCCGCGAACTCGCCTCGCAACCCAGAATAAGGCGAAGAGACGGGGAACTCATCACCGTACAATACGAACAAACGGGCCGCGAACTCTGGATCGCCGACTACGTCGAACTGGACATCGGCCGCGTTGAACCCGGGCGGTATCGCTTGCTCATGACAGTAAAAGACCTCAACAGCGCCCAGACCGCTACTCGGGAAGGCATATTCCGAATTAGTAAGAGGTAAGACGTAAAAGAGCCTGTCCCGTAGTGCTTTTATACGGGATAAGACGCCCCCCTACACCACCCCTCTGGATCGCGGCTCAACACCATACCGCGATGACGGCTTTGTTACTGAAGACCATCGCTTCTCACGTCTTACGTCTCACTTCTCACCCTCCTTTTATGACCGCACAACAAACATATCCAATCGCAGATTCGCCAGATCCTGCGAACAAAGGTGTTACAGTCCGATCGCTAATCTTTGGGCTTGTGCTGGTTGTTACAATCAACGCACTGGCAACAGTCGCGCGATATATCATGCACAGCTCCTTCATGGCCTACAGCCACATGCCCATGGGTAATCTGATGCTCACACTGCTGTGTTTGATTGTCTGCAGTGTGCTCGCGCGGTACTTTGGCAAACGCTTTGCCTTTTCCCCGAGCGAATGGCTCGCGATCTTTTCAATGGGCTTTATCTGTTCGCTCGGTCCCACCTATGGCGTAAGCGGATATCTGGTCGGCGTCATCGTAACCCCCTACTATTTTTCCTCGCCCGAAAACCGGTGGGCAGAGTTTTTACACCCGCACCTGCCCGAATGGATCATACCGTCCAATCGCGACGGCGCAATGAACTGGTTCTACGACGGCTTACCCGCTGGCGCGCCCGTACCCTGGTCTGTCTGGCTCGGTCCCCTCTTCTGGTGGTTCACCTTTGTATGTGCCATAGCACTCGCCTGTTTTTGTGCCTCGGTCATCATGCGCAAACAATGGGCGGAATACGAAAAACTGGTCTATCCCGCCATGGAACCCATCGTCGAACTGACCACACAGCCCGGCACGGGAAGGACCTATTTGCCCGAGTTTATGCAGGGACGAATGTTCTGGACTGGATTTGGCGTGGTGGGCGTGATATTCGTCTGGAACATCATCGCGTGGTTTCATCCCGCGCTGCCAAAATTTCCAACCGCCGCCGGCACCTGGGTGCCCATTGGCAGGAACTTTCCGCCGCAGTGGGTATTCATAAGCACCGTGGGAATATGCTTTTCGTATTTTGCGAGCCTGGAATTATTGTTCAGCATGTGGCTCTTTGATCTCATATTCATCGTAGAATCCGGCATCCTCGACCAACTGGGCATAACAGCCTTTAACCGCTACTACGCCTCCAAACGCTACCTCTGGCAAACAACGGGCGCATTTGTCGCCCTATCTCTGTGGTGGGTGTGGATAGCGCGGGCGCATCTGAAAGAGGCATTTCAAAAAGCGCTCCATCCAAAAAGCGAGCACATAGACGACAGCCGAGAACTCATATCCTATCGCGCAGCCTTCTGCTATCTCGCCGCTTCAGTCGCCTACGCACTGGTCTGGTTGTCCGCAGCGGGCATGGCGTGGAAAGTCCTCGCCATCCTGTTGCCATTCATGTTTTTGTCCTATGGTGCCGTATCGAAAATCCTGGCCGATTCCGGACTTATTTACGTCAAGGCCCCATCTACTGCCTGGACACTGACAACCGCGCTTATGGGCGGTGCCCGCGCCATTCCAGCGGCGTCTCATGCCATGATCTATCCGGCATCTGTCGCCATCGATCACTTCCGCGGATTTACCTTTTCCGTGGGCACGCACCTCAACCGCCTGTCCGACTTCATCACCGGCAACAAACGCCCCCTCTTCGGCGGCCTCTGCGTGGCTTTTGTGGTCGGCATCGTCTCATCCACTCTCTTTACAATCTGGCTGGGCTATCGCATTGGCGGATACAATTTCTCGCCAAACTGGCTCATCATTCGCGCGGGCATAGGCGGATATCAAAATTCCGTCAACGCGATCATATCGCCACAGCCGATGGAAGAGATCGACTACTGGTTCTTTCTCATCGGCGCATTTGCCATGTACGCACTGTTATTCCTGCGATACCAATTCACCTGGTGGCCCCTGCACCCCATTGGCCTCGCCCTATCGGGCACCGGACTCGCCCGCCTCACCAGCTTCACTATCTTTGTCGCCTGGCTCATCAAATTCACATTATTGCGCATTGGCGGAGCGCCCTTTTACCGCCGCTCAAAGCCGTTTTTCATCGGCATGCTCGTGGCCTATGTCCTGTCAACCGCCCTGGGCCTCGTCGTAGATGCAATCTGGTTCATGCCCCAGGGCCACACCGTTCACAAATGGTATTGAACGAAACTATTGCTGTATCTATATCCCGTCGAGATTTATTCCCTTGCTTTCAGATATGCGCTTGGCTAATTTATGTCATCTTGTCATCGTTTAATTTTACTTTATACACTTGTGGGCTTGTGAAGAGGGATAGATGTGTGGTATTTCCAAGAATATCAAAGTAAAAACGGTCGGCTTCCTGTCTCTGATTGGTATCAGAGATTATCTCCGAACAACAAATCGCGCCTTAAACGGTTTTTGCGTATTGTAAAACAACTTACTCAACCTCAAAGACCTTACTTTGACAAATTTCAAGCACTGCACGAAGCGCGTTGGCCCGGTGAACACCGCGTACCACACCGAATATTCTGTTACTTTCCATCGTTAAGACGAGTAATATTTTTGTGTGGTTTTACTCATAAAGACAACATATATAAACCACCAAACGCATATAAGACAGCGGTAACACGTCACTCCGAAATACAAAGAGGAGAAGCTCATGAACTTGAATTCAAGCTCTGAACTTTGGGAAGAACTGCAAGATAAGGAATATCGGGAAGGTTACGTCGAGGGACAGTTTGATATTGAAGTACCTTTCCAAATCCGAGCACTTCGGAGGGCGAGAGGGTGGACACAAGCGGATCTTGCAAAGTACAGTGGCATTCCCGAGAGCCATATAGCCGAATTGGAGGACCCTGATAGTGGCCCACCATCAGTACAAATATTGCACAAACTTTGTGCTGCATTTGATGTGGGACTACTCGTTCAATTTGTCTCATTCAGCGAGTTAGTTCGCCGAGAGTCAGAATTTGATCCAGAAACCTTTAACGTTGTAAGCTTTTCAGATGACAATATCAATACAGAGCCGCAAACTGCGGCTATATCTACAATGGTGCCATAGGGACGCACTCAAACCAGTAGCCGGGTTCTGAGGAATAATCTCAGACGTTGGTAAATAAGGCAGACTTGTTCGCACGGATCATCAAACCGCGACCTCGCCTGCCTTTTTTATAAAGGTTAGTAGCCTTAATTTTATTTGGAAGAAGTTGTCTTTTTATGTATGATAGCATTTGATTTTTGGATTGTACGATCTCTTTGAAAGGACCCTCCATGTATCGTCGCATCGGATGGTTGGCATTGATCGGGATTGCTGTATTTGGGTTTGGCGCGGTCATCACAGGACCCGATACGGTTGACCCATTGCTACGTAATGTGCTGGGATTGCAAACACCCGAACCCGTAGAACCAGCCCCAGTGCCGGGAGCCGAAGTCGTAGCTGATCGCGTAAAACGCAAAATCACAGAAGCAGAAGTGCGCGCATTAATGGCGACCTTTACCCAGTATAAATCCCGCGTACCCGGCTATCCAGGCCACGATGCCGCCGCGCAATTTATCGAACAACGCTTCCGAGCACTCGGCTTAAAAAATGTAGAAACAGAAACCTACGGCGTAACTTCACCTGTAGATGAAGGCAGCCAATTAACCATCGTCTCATCCGGCGAAGTCTTTCCGCTATCCGGATTATGGCCAAACCTGGTAAAAACCTCCACCTTACCACCGGGCGGCGTACGAACGCGCCTGATCGACGGAGGCGACGGCGAATTTAAAGCTTATGACGGCAAAGAAGTGGAAAACACCGTCGTCCTCCTGAACTTCAACACCTGGAACAAATGGCTCAACGCCGCAGTTCTCGGCGCAAAACAAATCATCTTCATCGCGCCAGATACCACATCCTATACACAGGCCGAAACAAAATTTTTGCAAGTACCCAACAGCGTAGAGCGATACTGGATCGACCGCGAAAACGGGGGAAAATTGCGCGCGCTCCTATCAGACCAGGGCGAAATAGAAGTACAACTCGAATCCCGGATGCCCTGGAAGAAAGACGACGTCGCCAACGTACTGGGCTGGGTTGAAGGATCGGACCCAAAAATGAGCAAAAAAATCGTCGTCATCAACGCCTACTACGACGCCATGTCTGTCGTACCCGCACAGGCACCCGGCGCTGAAATGGCGTGTGGCATCGTCGCACTCATGCGTCTGGCCGAATATTTTCAAGCACATCGCCCCAAATACACCGTCCTCTTCCTCGCATCGTCCGCACACCACCTGGGCTTCCGGGGCATCTGCGACTTTCTGAACCGGCACTCGCGCAAAGAAAAGCACTTTGCCGCACTCATGACCGAACCCATTGACATCGACCTGTTCATCGGGCTGGACCTCTCCAGCCAGACAGACGAAATGGGCGTATCGACCCAGACCGCCGGGTTTGGCGTCAACACCGCGGTCAATTATTTTTCCACGCGATTTTTTGCCACATTTAGCAAATCCTTTGTACGCTATGCAACCGCCATTGCCGAAGGCATGGGCGTGCCGTCAAAAGACGTCATGGTCGATGGGATCAATCCCAAAGGCGGCATGACCTGGGACATGTACATCCCCGGCGAAAATATCAAAAGCGACAGCGAAGTCGTACTCTATGCGGGCACCCCCGCACTCTCATTGTCAACCGTGAACGACGCGCGATTCAGGGTAGATACCCCTCTGGACCGGGCCGAGTATATAAACTACGCCAACCTGACCAAACAGATTCGCGTACTCGCAGGCATGCTGGATCTATCGTTCAACGACGGGGAATTTTTGCCCGATTACAAACTGGATCCCATCGACCGCATGCGCGGCCTCAAAGGATATGTACGCACATTTCCCCGGCGCAGTATCACACCCGATAAATCGCGACCAGGTGCAATAGCCGCCATGCGCATGGGCCTGGAAAAATCAATCAAAGGCGTGCGGCGCATTTACTACGACCTCGCAGATGAAAACGGCGAATACTATATCCCGGGCGTAGCAGAGCGCCGCGTACACGTGCGGGCGTACTATATCGACCCACACAGCGGCGAAATCACGTACGCGCCCAACCAGGGACGGCAGGGAAAAATCTACAGCGGCCATTTTAATATGAACTGGTGGATCACAAAGCAAACCGTCATCCTGTTCCCCTGCGTGGCAACCGATTTCTACGACACAGTCGATCCCCGGTATCTGAACACCTTATCCGACATCAGCGTCTATGGCGTGGGCAATACCGCACCGCAAGAATACGGTTATGACATCGGGTTCGGACCAGACGAACCCGTCGGCGTGGTCTATACATCCCCCGGAGAAAAAGTAAAAATAGCAATGCGCGCAGGCGCAATCGGCGTGCGCTATTTGCTACTCAACTCAAAAAGCGCGGATAACGAGTGGGATGCCCGGGGCGAGGGATTTCAAACCCTGTCATCGGGATCCTTAATCCGCACGCCCTATCAGGCGGCGCGAGATATGTGGATGTTGAACGAGTCGCGCATGCGAAAACTGCGCCAGTACTCAATTGAAAATCAGCGACTGGAAGTATTGCACGCGCAGGCCAAACAACATTTAGACGAAGCAGAAACCGCACTGCAAGAAAAACAATGGGATGCCTTTGTAAAACACACGCGCGCGGGCATGGGCATTGAATCGCGGGCATATCCAGACGTAAAAACAACGCAAAACGACGTCATCCGCGGCGTAATTTTCTTCATGCTCCTGGTCATCCCCTGTGCGTTTTTCCTCGAGCGGTTGCTCTTTACCTTTTCCGATATTCGCATGCAAATCGGCGGGATCGGCGCGGTCTTTGTCGTCATCTGGATATTCCTCTCACAGGTACACCCCGCATTTGACCTCTCCAATCCATTTGTAATCTTACTCGCTTTTGTCATCCTGGCACTGGCGATCTTTGTCATCTCGATTCTATCGGGCCGGTTCAACGAAAACATCCGGCGACTCCGCAGCGCCGAGGTATTATTGCACGAAACCGACGTGGGGCGAATCAGCGCATCCGTAGCGGCATTTCAACTGGGCATTGCCAACATGAAAAAGCGCAAAATGCGCACATGGCTAACATTTGCAACCCTGGTACTCCTCACCTTTACTGTGCTATCCTTTACCTCTATCAAATCGGCACTGGAATTTCACCAGCTTCACCGCGATGTGGAAGGCCCGTATCCCGGCATACTGATCAGAAGCAAATTCTGGGGACCACTGGAAGACACAGCTTATGATTATGCGCGGATAAATTTCAAAGACAGAGGCACCGTAACACCTCGAAGCTGGTATATTGCGACAAGAGAAGACAAAAAATCAAAAGCCGTGGTGCGTTATGGAGAGAAAAATTCTCGCGTCCAGGGGATCCTGGGACTGGCGCCAGAAGAAGCCCAGGTGACGCAGGTCGATACCCTGCTGCGGATCGGACGCTGGTTTCAACCGGGCGAGTCAGCCTGTATTTTGCCCGACCGAATAGCGAAGCTCCTGAATATCACAGAACAAGACGTCGGCAAAGCGCACATTCGCCTCTTTGGCAAGCAACTCACAGTAATTGGATTGATCAACTCTGAAAAAATGCGTCGATTTGTCGATCTGGATGAAGAACAGATAACGCCAGCAGATTTTCAAGTCACCGAAGACGAATTTATCACCGCCATGTCGCAGACCGAGACCCGCGAACGGCAGGGCCTGGAGCGTCCCGAAGTCGATACTGTGCCATTTGAGCATCTGGACCCCGATGATACGCTGATCGTATCCTATGCTCTGTTGCGCGATGTGGGCAGTCCACTGCAGTCCGTAGCCGTGCGATTTCAAGAAGAAGTGGATGTAGAAGCCGAGATCAAATCATTTTTGTCGCGGTTATCAGTCGTATTATTCGCCGGCATCCCAACAGCAGATGGCGGCATACGCGTCGCGGTTTACAGTTCCCTGGGCGATACGTCTATGCAAGGCATGGCCAATTTGTTCATCCCCATTCTGGTCGCCGCACTGATCGTACTCAATACCATGATGGGATCGGTGTACGAGCGCTTCCGCGAAATCGGCATCTATTCCTCCGTGGGATTAGCACCTGTACACATCGCCTTCTTATTTATCGCCGAAGCATGTGTTTACGCTGTTTTGGGAACTGTTGCCGGATATCTTTTGGGACAAAGCGTCGTCAAAATTTTACTGTGGCAAGATGCCCTGCAAGGGCTTACCGTGAACTATTCGGCGCTCTCGACCGTGACCTCCTCCATGCTGGTCATGCTGGTGGTTTTGCTATCGTCGCTCTATCCCGCGCGTCAGGCATCCATGATGGCTGTCCCCGACGTAACGCGCCGCTGGAAATTCCCCGAGCCTGAAGGTGACCGCTGGCATTTTGAATTTCCATTTACCGTAGGCGGCAAAGACGTATTTGGCCTTTCCGTATTTCTCGTCGATTATTTCCAGGCACATGCGGGTGAGAGCCTGGGCACATTTTACACCGATGGCGCGCGGTTTGGCGCGATTGAAACCGAAACCGGACAGGGACATACAATTGACACAACAATCTGGCTGGCACCTTATGATTTGGGCGTAAGCCAGCAGGTGCATTTTGAAGCTTTACCCACAGGTGAGCACAATATTTTTGCCATGGCATTGACCATAGATCGGCTCTCGGGCGATGCCTCGTCATGGCGGCGAGTCAACCAGAACTTTATGAACGCGCTGCGCAAACAATTCCTGATCTGGCGCACTGTGGCACCAGAAGATAAAGCGCAGTACACGGAAAAAGGACAGATGATGCTCGCCGGGGCTACAGTATAAGATGGAACTTTTTTTCTGAAAAAACGTTGACTTCTGAGATGATAAAGGGTATCTTTGCCCTTGTATAATGGGTATTTGTGCCCAAGTATTAAAGAATGTGTTGTTTTGTTTCCTGTACAATCGGCCTGAAAAGACGGTATGGCAAGAATCGAAACTTCTGGTTCTTGCCTTTTTTCGTTCTGATGTGCAATTTTCGATGTAGAAAGGTGGTGAAGTACGTTGGCAGAAGGAAGAGTTAAATGGTTTAACGACGCCAAAGGATTCGGCTTTATTGAGCAAGAAGGAGGCGAAGATGTTTTCGTCCATTTCTCTGCGATTCAAGCCGAAGGCTTTAAGTCTTTGTCTGAAGGTGACCTCGTTGAATTTGACATTACCCAGGGTCCTAAAGGGCTCCAGGCTGCGAATGTCACCAAGCAATAATCTGAAATAAATTCAGAATTAACCCAAAAGCACCATCTCGTTCTGAGATGGTGCTTTTTTTATACGCGCCTAATACAAAAATCCGAAAACCGTATCCAGTGATCGCCTTTCTCCGGACCATTATAGCACTGAATACTCACCTGATCATCGCCCGGAGGCGGAAGCTCACCCGAAGCCGCAGTCTGGAATGCGGTCTCACCCTCGGCGCGAAACTGCGCTTCCCAGGTACTGGCCGTAACAACAAGCCGCAAACGAACGCTCTGCGTCGGCATCGGCTGCTTCCCGGGAATAATGTACAGATCGCCATCAATGAGTTCCTTCACCTCTTTGAACACCGGTTCCCCATTGTGATACCACGTAATACCCGCCTGCTCGTATTGCTGCGTCGGCTGGCTGTGATTGGTAATCGTAACCTCAACCGCATACGCACCGTCATCGCGATCTGGCGCGGACCTGAGCAAAGCATTTTGCACCGTATCTTTCACACCGGGACGCACGCAAATCTCCAGACCCCCATCCCGAATCCGCCAATCATCGGGATGTTCCCGCAACCACGACCACCCGCTATCCAGCCCGCCGTCAAATGTATCCTGAAAAATGATTTGTCCATTGCTCATAATAAATCTCCTGTTCAGAATGATCAGATATACCCGCGCTCATGGTCGAGAAATTTCAGGCGTTCTTCAAGTATTTTTCTCACCCCTCAACTCACCACCCCGGACAAAGCCAAATTTCCTGTATTGGATTTGTCATCCCATTTATATTTATATTAAAAGCCGCGATGAGAATTGTATCCAACACAGGAACACCATGAAAAAACACCTTTTATGCTTCATTCTCCTGTTATTATTCGGTTGCCGACCACAAGTTGACGAACAAATCACAATCTGTTCTTTCAACATCAAATTCGTCGGTCTATACAAAAAGAAAAACAACGAAGCACTCGCCCAATTGGTCAAAAAATACGACATGGTCGTCGTCCAGGAACTCGTTGCCCCACCTGATAATGGCCGATACTGCGATGGGAAGCCCTATAGCGAAGACCCTGAAGCCGACGCCTTCTTCGATGCCATGAGCGCACAGGGCTTTGATTACTCCCTATCTTGTGAAGACACGGGAAGAGGCGAAAAAATCCACAAAGCCGGATCGAGCACCGAATGGTCCGTAGTCTTTTACAAACCCGACAAACTGAAAATTGCCCATGACCTGCCCAACGGATTCCTCGCAAAAGACCGCTCTGCCCATCCCGTATATCCCCGCGTGCCACACGCCCACGGCTTCCGCACCATAGATGGCAAAATGGATTTCGTCGTCATCAACGTCCATTTATCTCCCGGCCGAAACAAGAAAAAAGAACGCAAAGCCGAACTTTTGAGCATCGCCCAGTGGATCGACCGCCACGACGCACAGGAAGAGGACTTCTACATCGTAGGGGATATGAACATCGAAAACGCCGCAGAGCTTAAAGCAGTAACACCGCGGGGATTTGTATCGCTCAACGACGAATGCCGAAAAACGAACACAGCGGTCAAAAGCAGCAAACCCTATGACCACGTCATGTACCGCCCGGCCAGGTCAGACGAGATAGACGAGACATTTGATTTTCAAGTCATCAACCTCATCGACCAGATGCGCGGCACCTGGCAAGGCTCCGAAACCTATCCCGGCGACCCGTACAAAGGGAGCCTATTTGCACAGCACTACTCGGACCACCACCCCGTACTCTTCCGCCTGAACATCCCGAGCAAGGATGACGACTAACGTTGCCTGCCCTGATTAATCTCTCAGGCAAAAAAGAAACGGGTAGAGAATTACAATACGCTCTACCCGTTCTTTTTTATTTTTAAACGCAACAACCCGCTCATGCATCTTCCGACAGAGCCGGAACCCGGGACTCGAAAAAATCGGACGCGAGCATAATTTGATCTTGCTGGCGCACCACAAGCCCTTTGACGCGAGGCAGATAGTCATTGATCCATCGGGGATCGCTACGGACAGCCTGCCGCGCCTGATCAAAATGGGTATAATCGCGATACGCCCAGATGTGAACAACGCGATTTAATTTTCCAATATCGGTATAATACCACCCGGCAAGTTTGACGCCGTAGTCTTCGCGCAGAGGAAGTGCCACCTCGCGCACCGCATCCATATAGGCTTGCAAAGCACCGGGATTCAGGTCGTAGGTACGCATGTCGTAAATCATAGAAAATCTCCAAAAAGGGTGAGAAAGAAATCATTACATATAACACGAGAATTATTAGCATCATAATTTAGTAGAAATTCCCCACAAATACTCGGCTTTTTTGAACCGCTCCATATTTTTGTACCGGGATCCATTTTTTTCCCTCCAAATTTGACACCAAAAACGTTTGTAGCCCGTCTAAGTGTTCAATCAGAGTTAATACAAATCCCCATGAACACAACGACCGGGCCGAGATATCCCTTCACTCCAGCCCGGTCTTCGGGGGCGGCAAGGTAAATGGTATCCCTCCCTGCCGTCCCCTCATTTTTTTATAAAAAAGCCATGCAAAGGTAAAACAAAAGGCCGTAAGCGTTGCTCATCTGCACACCCGATCAAACTCGACGAAAAAAGTTCTGTTAGATAGGACTTTTTTTCTTGCTCTTTAAATATTTGTACATATACTTCAAAGACGATATTACGTCTTGTGGGACGATATAATGTCTTATGCAAAAGGTTTTTTATGATCAAATCACTTGACCACAAAGGCATCTGGCGAACGTATTCTATGACCGATGGCCTGACCGGGATGCGCATTGAACACATCGCCGAAGACAGCGAAGGTTATCTCTGGTTCGCCACAGGGGATAACGGTGTTAGTCGCTTCGATGGAGACGAGTTTCGAAATTTTACGCAACAGGACGGTCTTATTAATGATAGTATTTATTTTATTCAAAAGGACAGTCAGAATCGGTTGTGGTTTGGTACACGAAATGGGGTCTGCTGGTACGATGGAACAAATTTCCACCATTTGGAGAACGACGGGATTGCAGGCCGAGCAGTGCAGTTCATCTATGAAGACAGCGAAGAACGTATATGGTGTGGTGGTTCCCGTACTCTGGGATATTACGACGGTACTGTGTTTCACGACCTGATGCCGCTTTATCTACAGCACTACAAGCCGCTACCTTTTCGTAAACAGTGTCGGGGCATAGCCCAGGACTCGGAAGGTCATCTGTGGTTTGGCTTTAATTACCTCATCCGTTTCGATGGCACATCCTTTTACCGCTACGACGAGAAAGAGGGGTTTTCCGAACAGTGGATAAGCTATGCCGTGGGACAGGATGATACCAGTAAGGTGTGGTTTGGTCATCACAAAAGCGAAAACGGACTCTGGTGCTATGCCGATGGCTCCTTCCAGCCTGTTCAAGTCGATTTGGATAGTGACCTGCGCAAAATTCAGTGCGATCGGGAAGGGCGGATGTGGTGTAGCACTTCAGAAGGCGTGCTCTATCAAGACGGTGATGGGTTCAGCAAGTTTACGCCTGCCGATGGGTTGCCCCATCCCGCTGTCAAAGCCGTGTTCCATGATCGCGAGCATCAGTATTGGTTTGCCACCTGGGGTGGCGTCGGTCTTTACGATGCGCATAGTATCAGCATTTTCGACTTCAGTGCAAGGGTCTCTGAAAGCGTGAGTGAGGTCTCGCAGATCGTACAAGATAGTCGCGGTGATATATGGGTAGGGTCTGTGTCTCCTGTTTTTAAATATCAAAGCAATAGCGTCTTTCGCTTTGATGGAAAGGCCATTGACCTGATAGGCTCTGAGGATGATTTTGATATCAATAACTGTTTTGCCATCTACGAAGACCACGACGGGTATCTGTGGTTTGGGGGCATCAATGGCTTATTTCGCTACGATGGGCAGAAGATCGAAAAAATAGAAACAACCGCAGGTTCAAGCAGTATTTGTGCAATTGCCCAAGATGGGGAAGGGCAATTTCTTTTTGGTCATTGGGAAAAGAAAAAAGACAAAAGACAAAAAGATCTTTTTACCAGTCCATTGAGGCTCACTTATCAGCGAGGCGAAGAGTTTCAAACCATTTTTGTAAAAGATAAAAGTCAGGATCCTCGCAGCTACATCGGTACTGTGATTACCGGACGCAATGGCGAGGTTTATTTCTATCTTGCTCATCAACATTTCTCCGACAACAATAGGGGCTTCGCACGCTGGCAACTCGAAGATGACCTCAAATTTTACGGGGTTGAAGACGGGCTGATCGACGACAGGGTCAGTGACTTGCTATTAGACCGCCATGGCAACCTGTGGGTGGCTACTCAGGGCGGTCTTGCCTGTTTTGATGGTAGCACCTTCCAGACCTTCACGACTGAAGACGGTTTGCCGAGCAACCGCATCCACTGCTTGATTGAGGATTCGCAAGGCCACCTCTGGCTCGGCACAGACGGCGGCGTGGTTCACTACGATGGTCGGCTTTTTCAAACCATCAAATCACCGCATATAGGAGCGGTGCTCAAAATACTCGAAGACCGCGATGGCGCCTTCTACTTCGGTACAGCCCAAAACACTCTGGTGCGCTATCGCCAGCGACAGACCTCCCCCAGAGTTCGCCTGATTCAAGTTGTCGCCGATCAGGTCTATGAAAACCCTCAGAACATCATCGTATCTACCACAGATCAGCAGATGACTTTCGAGTACAAGGGCCTGAGTTTTTCCACACATCCCCGCGATATGCTCTACATCTATCGCCTGAAAGGCTATGATCTCGACTGGCAACCCCCCACTCGCAAGATGCGAGCCTATTACCGGGACTTGCCACCGGGAGACTACACCTTTCAGGTCAGGGCGATAGATCGCGACCTCAATTACTCAGAGATCGCACAGACGCAACTCTCTGTAGAGAGAGACCCGCGCATCAGTGCATTGACCTCCATAATCAACAGCACGGATGGCGTTGGCAAAGAATTCATCGGTGAAAGTGTTGCTCTTCACGCATTTCAAATCCAGCTTACAAAGGTGGCAGCTACTGATCTGTCGGTACTGTTTAAGGGCGAGACGGGTGTGGGCAAGGGATTGGCAGCGCGGGTGTTACACGCACTGAGTTCCAAGTGCGATGGTCCTTTTATGCAGGTCAACTGCGGTGCACTGCCAGCAACGTTGATCGATAGTGAACTCTTTGGTCACGAGAGAGGGGCGTTTACCAGTGCAGTTTCTCGCAAACTGGGCAAGGTAGAACTGGCAAAAGGCGGCACGCTCTTTTTGGACGAGATCGGCGACATGACTCTGGAAACGCAAGCCAGGATGTTGCGCTTGCTGGAAGAGGGCACTTATGAGCGCGTTGGAGGTAGCGAGACACTATCGATACAGGCACGGATTGTGGCAGCGACCAATCGCGACCTTGAAGAGATGGTAAGCGCAGGTACTTTCCGCGAGGATCTCTATTATCGCATCAATGCCTTTCCAATGTCTTTGCCGCCCCTGCGCGAGCGAAAGGAGGATATCCCGGACCTTGCCGAGCTTTTCAAGACTCGCATGGCGGCACATCTGGACAAGCAAATCGATCCTCTGGCGGTAGAGGTGATAGAAGTGCTGCAAGCCTACGATTGGCCAGGGAATGTACGAGAACTGGAACATACGATAAACCGCGCCGTCATCGTGTGTCAGGATTCTCAAATTGAAGTTGCGGACATCGGCCTGATAAGCAGTAGTACGCCTGTTTTTACCGACCGAGAAGTCGTGCCTTTGGCTGAAATTGAACGCCGCTATA
>VXRD01000067.1 GCA_009838845.1 Gemmatimonadota bacterium
CTTATAGATTTAACGACAAAAAAATCAGTACAATATTTGCAACACAATGTTCAATTTACATCCCAAAATATGAACATGCTGTTCTTCATTAAGTGCGAAAAAATCTACTCACAGCGTGCGTTTCTGTGCAAAAAGCCATTTCATAAAAACCGGCTCGGGATCACAGCGATCGCTGCTGAGTTGGGTGCTGCCATTGTCGGCACCGGTAATCATTTTCATAGCAACACCATGTCCATCACCAGCCCAGATCGTGAACTTCATATTCCCACCCAATTTCTTTATCTCTCCAAAAAGTTTTTGAGCGCGGTCGAATGGACAGACCTTATCCTGATCCCCGTGGAAAGCCCATATCGGAACATCTTTAATCACTGACGCATCGATAAATTCTTCTGTCTGAGGCAAACCCGTTCCAGCTGAAGGGGCTGCCGCTGCGAAATAATGGGGATCAATTTGTAAAAAGACATGGGTACCGTGCCCCCCCATGGAGTGCCCCAGAACGTATATTCTATCCATATCAACGGATGGTAATGTTGCAATGAAATCCTTGATCTTTTGAAGGTCTTCTGCGTTCCACAAATGACTGACTTGCGGGGCGAGCACATAAGAGGGATAATCTTTTCGCCTCTGCTCGTCTGCAAGAAGTCTATTCCAGCCACGCAATTGTTTTCGATTATCTGTCCCCCGGCCACCGCCACCATGCAATGAAACGATAACAGGGTAGCGCTTGTCCGCATCAAAATCTATGGGCTTCAACAGCCGATATGGCATCTCGTTGAAAACGTGAGGTTCATAAAGTTCAACCCATTCATTCCCATCGGGTTGTGCATCTGTTTCTGATGCGGTAACCAACGAGCAAACCATGGTCGCAACAACTGCGTCCCAAAAATATCTCTTCAACTGCAAGGGTTGGTTCATGTCCTAATCCTTTCTTTTTTTGTTGTCAGGGTTCACCGATTGACCGACACCTCAATGGCCATCTTATCTCCAGCAGTTAAGACCACTTCTTCTTTCAGGGTCAGACTCACTCTATCGTCGCTAAATGAAGCAGTAGTACTGACTACCTCCCCACCGATAGAAGCAACAACCGATTGTACATGCCGACCTTCGGGCACTTCAAATTCAAATATCCGAATGGGCAGACGCCCCCATTCAACGCTTAACTCCATAACCTGCATTTCCACATCTCGTCTCTGCTTGAACAGACCCCATCCTTCGGCTGCAGCAAAAAAGGATACGTGATCATCGGATTTCCATACAGGTGCAAAGCCTATTCGCGCTTTGGGACCTTCATATACAAAACCCTGGCAAGCGAGCAACAACGACCACACACTCATCGCCCGTGCATAAAATTTGCCGCATTCATCATCGCCAAACGGATTCCCACTATATCCCCACGACGCTGTATTCATCTCCGTCAACTGATCGCGCAACCTGCCATCGTAGCGATCGTAAACAGCCCGGGCAACCATCAGGCCTTCCTTGAGCATTCCAAACTGAACCATCGCTGCAGCAGCGCCATACTCAAAACCCGTCATTGCCTCGTCGCCGTATTTCATACTGCGAAATGGCTGAGGACCCTTTGGCCAGGAAATCATCTTCATTGCCGCATCGTCATTATCGACAAATTTTCTCGGCCGTTGTGTCGTCGTCCGAAAATGATGCTTGAAATTGTACTGCAAAAGAGACCGCAGTGCCGAACGGACATTTTCTTCGGGATAGTGACCCGACAAATTCACCTGTGGTGCCCACCACTCACCCAGCACCTGATCGATATGGCAACCATCTCCGTAGTCTTCATGGGCATCCTCGTCGGGACTCTGCACGTAATACTCGCCATTCCAGAGCGTCTGATTCTGGTTTTCAGTTCCCTTTCCATGCAACTTGCGATATCGGTCGGCGGACTGCGCATCATCTTCCAATACAGCCATCTTTTCACACGCCGCAAGAGCCGACAGATAAAGCGTCCCCATCCACGATGTTGACCCCGACAGTTCACCATCAAGTGTATTGTGTTGCGAACCCGATAGCAAACCATCTTCATCTGAATCCCAACGCGCAATCACAAAATTCATCGCCTTCTGCGCGCTAGGCCAATGCGCGTGCAACCACTGCTGATCTGGACTACACAGATACTCGCGATACGTACTCAAAATATCGCCGAGCATCCCATCAATTGCCGGGCCTTGTATTTCAAAATGGCGTTCGCTATGGCGAAAAGGTAATCCCCCATCTTCCCCCTGCAATGCAAATGTCTGCTCGCGCATTCTCCGCGTGATCTCGGGAAAAAGACGCGCATGCGCCTGTGCATAGTGCCACACATGGCTGCAATTCCCCATACAACAACCCGAAGTTGGAGCACAACCTTCATTGGCTCCAAAATACCCATCTTTTGCCCAAAAACACGTCTTGCTTCTCAGCACTGCAACCTGCGAACTTATTCGGTCCAGCAACCAGTGCGGGAGATTAGACGCATAAAGCGTATCGTGAAAGCGCCGCGTCTGTTGTGTCAAATCATCGAGATTAGCCTTGAGATATGCATAAACATCCAGCGCATCAGTCCACCAGTTTGCATACATATTGCCGTGTTTCACCCATATACGCGAACCATGGTTGGTATTGGGGAAATACCAGGAGAGCACAAAGGTGATAGTGCGTTTTTCCCCTGGTCGAAGCACAAATGGCGTAGCCAGCGCGCAATCGGCCGTTCCGCCAGTAGCCGACGGCCCCGCTGATTCGACATATTCCAGATCACCATCTCGTGAAAATGCTTCATGCAAATCGCGCAAACCGTTCCAGGAAGCTGTCGCACTGGCATTTTCCACCTGTGCCGACAGCACCATATCTTCATCAGATGCCGACAGGTGCGTCATATGAATCGAAGTCGCATCATCCTCTCGAATCACCCGGTTGACATTGCCGCCATAACCCCCATTGGGACTATCTCCCGCGATGCCAATCGCATTTTGTTGCGTAGCCAGAAAACTGACTTCTACAGGAGAATCGCCCTCATTACTCGCCGTTAGATTGAAAATCCCACACGGGATACTCGAGGATTTCACATCGAGGGGAATCAGCGGGTTAAAAACCTCCATTTCGACCCGAAGGGGAAAAGCAGCATCTGCGAACTCAAACCACCCAAACGGGTATTCCCCCCTGAATCTCAGACGATCCATCGCGGGAAATACCCCAACATCCGAAGTCTGCAACGCCCTGACCACAGGCTCTTTTCCCCGGGGCCTCGCCCACACGGCAAAAAAGCTATTGGGCACTTCGATATGTTCAAAATTATTGAATATTTGCCACACCGACCGCTCTGCCTTGCCGTTCACCTGAATCAAACCCGCACCAATCCCTCCCACCGGCAGAGAAATCGCATCCAGATATTGCCCTTCATAGACTTTTCTCTCGCCGGGATCGAACAGAGTGGGATCGTTTAGACGCGCTCTAAAGGCCTCCGCCGCCACCTCGTTTTCTTCCTCCTCCCGTTGTTCCCGATCATGCATCACCCGCTTTCGGAGCGACTCTCGACCAGCCGCATCAACGTGTTGTGCGATATCCAACGGTGTCAGAGCCACATTGTATATAGCTACCTCGTCTATCGCACAATTTACAGCCCGATCCTCACCACTTGCGCTGGACGCACCAATCTGTATCGGACCAGCTTGCCGCAACACACCAAACGCCAGAGACCCCATATCCAGAAAGCATTCGACGCCATCGATATAAGCGCGAAATTCCTGTCGCGGCTTGCTCGTAGCCAAAAAATGATACCAATGCCCCACTTTTATAGATCCATCAGGCGGAAAAATCAGCGTATTTGTTGTGCCATTGAGAAATCGAAGCGCATTCAAATCCCGCGTCACATGAAATGCGAATCGCGTCTGTTCACCGTGGGATAGCTGATGCGAAATAAGACAGGGTTCGTAGTCCAACTGCTCATCGGAAATAACTTGAAAAAAGAATTCAACAGATGCGTCGCCCGCTGGATTTTCATCCAGATGTGGCACAATTCCCAAAGCCACATACGAACTCACCCTGCCGACATCCACATCCTGAGTCTCCCCCACTCGCCAATAGGCCAAAAGTCCCGACTCATTGCGAACAGTCTGCGAATAAGCCAGAGCCGTAGCTTTTAATGCAGACCCCACACCCAGTCTAAAGGGCAATGAATTATTTACAGGTGTCATATCTTTTTTCTCCTATGCCGCGCACTGTCGGCACGCATAACTTTCTCAAGTGTCCCGTCTTCAAATCCCACCCAGGGTATAAGACTATCGGTCATATCCGTGCCATCTGGCGCAATCAGCCCCAAATCTCGCTTGGCGCGCAGAGCCGTCGCCTTCGGATCGACTATGGAACGCAACTCCTCTTCAAATGCCCTGAGCCTGTCAGCCTGTTCAATATCCGATGCGAGATCGCGCTCTTCCTTCGGGTCTTCCTTCACATTGAATAACGAGGGTGGATGAAATTCATACCAGGTGTATTTGTAATCCCCCCGCACAATCATGTAATACGCGCCTCGAAGTTGCGGACCATGCCATTCTGCAAAAACGCGCTCAGACCGTTTGTGTGGTTTCCCCCTCACAAGTGGCAACCAGCTTGCGCCAGGCAGACCAAGTTCGGGATCCAACCCCGCCATGTCCAAAATGGTGGGATAGAGATCGATTAGAGAAACGGGCGTGTCGGTATTGACCTCTCCCTCAGGAATACCCGGTCCTGTGATCACAAGAGGAACCCCGATAGCTCCTTCATAAGAACAGTGCTTAAAAAAAAGCCCGTGTTCGCCCATGGATTCTCCATGATCTGATGTATAGATGATGTATGTATTTTCATAGAGCTTCTGGTCCCGCAACTCATCGAGAATCTCGCCGATCATATCATCCATACAGGTGATCATACCGTAATAAGCGGCAATCGTCCGGCGCAGCATATCCTCTGTCACTTCCCCAAATACATTGGAGGCTTGCCACTCCTGCATCGCGGGATGAATATCGCGATTTGGGAACTGTGCATCGTGGGGCATCAAAACGCGATCGGGATAGTACATATCGAAATATTCCTGAGGTACGCGATACGGCCAATGGGGATACAGATAGCCGACATACAGCACCCAGGGCGAATCCGATTTAGCCTGCCCTTTTTCCCGCAAATACGCCAGCGTCTTATCTGTCACCTCGCGGTCGTGACCATAGAATCCCAACTCTTGCCGATCATCAATCTTTGCGACATCTCCCCCACCCGCTTCGAGCAAAAATCGCCGACTGGCTGGACGCGTATATCCCGGAAGGCGCGTGACAAAAGGCATCTCTCTCGGATAGGGATCCCATGCCGTTCGGTGAAGGGGTTCGTCAAAGTGCGTAAATCCCGGATTGTGATCGTCAACAGTGCCCGCGGAATCGATTTTGCCTATACAAGTCGATTCGATACCATTTTGATCCAGCCGCGCTGCCCAGGTCTTTTGTTTCTCTTCTTCGGACAGAGGTACGCCATTCGACCAGCTATCAATCTGGTGAACGTACTTCCCCGTCATAAAACTCATGCGACTGGGACCGCACACCGCACAATTGGCATACGCTCTCGTAAAGTGTGTGCCTTCGCATGCAAGGTGATCCAGATTGGGCGTTTTGACAAATGGGTACTGCCGATACCCCACCATTGCTGGATGATGCTGATCGCTGCATATAATCAGAATATTGGCACGCTGACCCGGTATTTGTTGAGAGTTCCTCATCTTAATTGCCTTGCCCGATACTCCTCAGATGAAATCCATGTCAAATCATCCCAGTAATCGGTATCATTCGCCTGATTCTCACCAGGAGTCGTACGCCCATTGCACACAATGCTTGTAATTTTATCGGTCAGGTCTGCTACAATCTCAGGGTGATCGCCAATCGCGTTTTTTGTCTCGCCGGGATCATTCGCGAGATCGTAAAGCTCCAACGGCTCATCCTTGTGCGCCATAATCAGCTTCCACGTGCCTTCTGTAATTGCAAACCGGCCCCCAGCACCATGGTTAATCAAAGGCAATCGTTCGTGGGGTGTGTCAGAATCACTGAGTATCTTCGCAAAACTCTGGCTATCTTCGCCCGCATCAGCAGGCAACTCCGCACCGACAACCTCAGCAAAAGTCGCCATCAAATCGACCAGGCCTACCAGATCATCACATTCGCGCCCGGGATTCTGAATGCCTTTGGGCCACCGCATAAAAAATGGCACCCGATGTCCACCTTCGTAAATATCCCTTTTACCTCCGCGATAAATCCCATTGCTATGATGACCAAATTCTTCAATTCGTCCACGCCACGAATTCTCAGGACCATTATCACTGGTATATACAACAATAGTATTGTCATCCAATCCCGACTGTTCCAGATAATCCAGCACGCGCCCTACATGGTGATCTGTCTCAATCATAAACTCACCATAGCCACCACAATCGCCCCGATTCCAAAATTCCTCACGCGGGCATACAGGATAGTGCGGCGATGTAAACGGCAGGTACAAAAAAAACGGCGTACCACTTTTGGCACTTGCTTCTTTGCCCCGCATCCACGCAATCGCCTTATCGGTAAACCGCGTTAAACACTCATTGTCAATAAAATCAGGCGCAACCTCCATCCCCCTTGTGCCCAATGCTTCAAGCGTTTCTTCTGGCGTATTCTCATACGGTGGCATGATGCGATAATCCATATGCCGGCTATTGGGCTTCTTAGCCGTATAAACTGTCGGCGGTACTCTGGCATATCGCCCTTCAAACCAGGCGAGAATTCCATAATTGAGCGAAGCGGGTATGCCATAGAAATAATCAAATCCCTTATCCAACGGCATATCGGTAACAGGCTGACTCCAATCGCGATTGCCTACCTCGCCGGGAAAATTCATACCCAGATGCCACTTGCCAACCATTGCCGTATCATATCCATTTGCCCCGAACATTGAAGCCAGCGTCATACGTTCGTCTGTAATCAGACACGGCACTTCGGCGGGAAAAACGCCCTGTTTCTTCAACGTCCGCCAGGAATAGCGTCCAGTCAGCAATCCATAACGCGAAGGTGTGCAAACCGTATCTGAGCAATGCCCATTGGTAAAAGCGATTCCTTCTGCTGATAGCCGATCCAGATTTGGCGTTGGAAACTTCGCATCAGGATTCAGGCAACTCGCGTCGCCATATCCCTGATCATCTGTAAAAATTACGATTACATTGGGTTTCTCTGCCATACAAAGGGTCCTTTCTGAAGAGCTACCAGGGCACCACTGTGCCATTATTTTGAAGAAAGCTGCCACTATCCTCCATGGTCAGCTTATCCAGCGTGCTGGTCATCAGTCCAACGGATTCTTCTACGGAAATCGTACCGTTCGGATTCATACCTGTGAGTACAGCCCCCGGTGTGAGAGCAACCACCACAATATTGCGGTCGGCGAGCCTGATTGACAATCGCCTGGCAAGCATATTGACTCCTGCCTTGGCAATGGCGTAAGCATCCATTTCGTTTTGGCGATTGGCGCGCGTAATACTACCCACACCAGATGAGGTCAGCACCATTTTTGCCCCGTCGTTCAGCAGTGGCGTAACCATCTGTGCAAATAAAGCAGAACCAATGGTATGCACCTCGAAAGTAATCGCAAAACTCTCCGTATCCCACTCGCCAAAAGGTTTCCCACTACCTGAGCCAGCATTATTGATAGCAATGTCAATACGCACGTTGTATCGGGCTAAGGCTTCTCCCAAACGGTCGAAATGCTCTTCATTCGACATATCCAACTGCTCAATCAACAGCTTATTTCCGTATTCTTTTTTCAGCGCAATTAGATCTGTTGCCTCCGCTGGTGTCCGGCAAGTGGCCACGACAGAATCACCTGCATTAAGATAATGCTTCACCCACCCAAGCCCGATTCCTCGATTCGAGCCAGTTACAATCACAGTCTGTCCTGTCGCATCTTTAGTTTTCATGGAAATCCCTTCATTTCTAAAAGTGTATAGTGAATTTAGCCACCCAGAATCATATCTGCGGCTTTCTCCCCAATCATCATGCACGGCGCATTGGTATTTGCATTGATAATGAATGGCATAATCGAAGCATCAGCTACGCGCAAGCCCTCAATTCCGTGTACCTGAAGTCGATTGTTCACCACAGCCATATCATCTTTGCCCATCTTACACGTACCCACCGGATGATAAATAGTCGTTGAATAATTGCGAATAAAGTCAATCAGCGCACGATCACCCTGCACGTCATTCCCCGGGAAAAACTCTTGTCCGCGATATCGGTCAAAAGCTGGTGCCCGTACAATTTCCCGCGCCAGTTTAACACCTTCCAGCATCACGCGCACATCGGCCTCCTCAACCAGGCATTGAGGATCAATCAATGGTGCATCAAACGGATCTGCCGAACGCAGCTTAAGGTCTCCTACACTTTTTGTGCCCACCAGCCCCGGTAGAATTGTGAATCCATGCCCTTCCATATCTTGAGACCCGTGCAAAACAAACCAATCAGGTCCAAAATGAAATTGCAATTCTGGTGCGAACGCATCGGCAGACAATTTCACAAACCCGCCCGCTTCCCCCAAATTGGAAGTGAGCAATCCCATTCTTTCATTCTGATATCTGATCGCTTGCTCAGGATTATCTTTGCCCGCCTGCGCAATCTCCTCAGTACAGGCATACGCCATCCCAACCTGAACGTGCTCCATCAAATTTTGTCCCACACCAGGCAATGCCTTAACAACCGGAATACCCAGCGCATTGAGATGTTCTGGCGGACCAATGCCCGACAGCATCAGCAACTGAGGTGAATTGATTGCCCCGCCACAAAGTACCACTTCTCTACCAGCCTCAACCTCATGCGCCTTCCCTTCGTGCATATAATGAACACCGACACACCTGTTGCCATCAAATTCAAGGTGTGTAACGTGGGCGTATGGAATCGCGGTGAAGTTGTCCCTCTCCAATGCCGGATGCAAATACCCCACCGCGGCGCTACACCTCCGACCTCCCTTCTGTGTAACCTGGTACAGGCCAAACCCTTCCTGATCCCCGTCATTGAAGTCTCGATTCAGACGAAATCCCACCTGCTGGGCCGCTTCGACAAACGCCACACTCAATGGATTTGGATCCCGAGGATCTGATACATGAATCGGGCCTCCTGTCCCATGATATTCAGAGCCTCCCCGCGTCTGGTGCTGCATCTTCTTGAAATAGGGCAACACATCGACATACGCCCAGCCGTCATTCCCCATCGTAGCCCACTGATCGTAATTGCTCGGATGACCTCGCTGATAGACCATCGCATTGATAGAACTTGAACCGCCATACATTTTGCCGCGTGGCACATAATCCCGCCGCCCATTAAATCCGGCTTGCGGTGTGGTTTCATAATCCCAATCTTTATCTGTATGAAACAGATCTGGAAATCGCGCAGGAATGTGAATCGCATCTCGATCATCCGGTCCACCGGCTTCCAACAATAAAACGCGATACTGCCCACTTTCACTCAAACGACCCGCAACAGCACACCCTGCCGATCCCGCGCCAATAATGATGTAGTCGTAATTCATATCGCTACACAGCCTTTCCGGAGTATCCTGGATCCCCACTTGTTACCCATCATACATTCATGACGTACGACTGGCCCTGTGTTCTCATCGCTTCTTCGTCTTCAGAGAGAATGCCACATTCAGATGACCACGCTTTGATATTTTTCCGGGTCGTTTTCTCAAACCACCTATTTCTAAATGGAAGTTCTGCCTCTTTCATCCAGTTTTGTAATAAAGGATGAAGCTCTGTGCGAATGGCTTCAAAATTCTCATTGAAAAACAAATTGTCCAACTGAAACGGATCTTTGTTTCGGTCGTACAGCCAACCGCCTGGTTCGTCCCACTCTGTCCAATTCGGTTTTCCCCCCAAGCGTGTTTTCCCCTTGACACTATATACCCAGTCCTTTGTTATAACGGTTCGATGAATAGGACAAGGACTCGAAATTGAATTCATATTGGAAAAATGAAATAAAAATACAGAATCAGGATCAGGTCCGCCTGATTCTGCCATAATATTTCTACTGTGATTCACACCAGGACTGGCTTTTAAGTAGCCTAATGATTCCATGCTCGCTTTATCACTTTTTTCTGCCAACATTTCGTCTAATCCCGCCAAATGACAAAAGGTCGGAAAGAAATCAATGAATGAGAGGAGCTCATTCGCTTCCCTCCCAGGAGTTTTAATACTCTTATGCCAGCGCACGAGAAATGGTATCCTCGATGAAGGGTCATGCGGCCATCTCTTTTGTCCTCCTGCGACATTCTGAGCACCACCCATAGCACCATGGTCGGACGTATAGATGAGAATGGTATTATCCCGAACTCTTTCAGGCTGGTTATCAAGCCAATCCAAAACCCGCCCCAATTGCTCATCCACCGCAGTAATACTGCTGTAATAGTCATAGTTATTGACCGCATTACGGATGCGATCATATGGCATATAAACGGGGTTATCTATATAGCTCTGATAGGGTTTCAAGGCTTTTGCAGGATGATTTTCATCATGTCGATACAACTCCGGATAGTCAGAACGATGTGAAAAATCTCCCCACTCAGGCGCGCTATCTGTTCCTGTAAATGGACCATGCGGATCTTGCATGCAAAGCGTGAGAAAAAAAGGAGACGCATCAATGTCATGCCTGTCCAGTAAAGCGAGGGCTTGATCGGTTTGACCAATTATTTTATACGGATGGTTTGGGAAAGCCGGAAGAGAAAATGTATCGCATTTCGAAACGCCTGTATATGGTATATCACTCCTATCTCCTAAAATATCGCCTGGATCCAGGTCTCGAAAATCACCGCCGTTATGGCAATATATCATGCTGTCATGCCTCTCATTTGACCATATATACGATTCATCATAACCCGCATTTTGAGCATTGTTCTCTAAACCCTGATGCCATTTCCCAACATGAAAAGTTGAATATCCCGCGTTCTTAAACAAAAATCCCAAAGTCTTATTTTCATTACCCTCTTCATCTACTCGATCATTCAAATCCATGTGATTTGCAATTCCGCCCCACTGAAAGGGCCATCGACCCGTTTGATAGATCGCCCTTGCAGGCGAACAGATGGGTAGATTCGTATAACAATTTCTAAAGCTAACCCCCTCTTTCGCCATGCGCTCCATATTAGGCGTATAAATTTCAAAATGATCCTTCAAGGGATTTGTAAATGACATAGCGTCATAACGATGTGTGTCGCTTAAAATAAAAATAAAATTGGCAGGTAGTTTTTGCATCACAATTAATCCTCAACAATGGCCTTTTCAACCAGTTCTTGAAAGTAGGCTTTCCCTTTGTCGTGAGTTTGAAAGCCGGTGTGACCTCTCAATATAGTACCTGTAAAAGAAATCGCAAGCCATCAATTCAGATTTTCAATCCCAGAGAAAATGTCTTATATTTGCACAGCTCAAACGAGATGGATTCCCAAAAAAGGATCTTCATTAACATTATTTTTTCAGGAGGAAACTTTCATGAAACTCGTACTCTACAATGATTTTCAACTGGGTGTTTTGCAAGGCGATACAGTCGTCCCAGTTGGTAATTCGGTCGCAGATCTGGGGCATCACAACGCTCAAGAAATGATGCAGATGATCATTACTGATTGGGATGCCATACAATCCAGAATCGAAAGCGCCATAGAAGGTGGGAATGGTATCGCCCTCGATACAGTGACTTTGCAATCGCCCCTGCCCCGCCCCGGCCAACTCATGTGTGCAGCCGGCAATTATATCGAGCCGAGCCACCCCGAGCGTGAGCTGTTCAATGGCTTTCTAAAGGCCAACACCAGCGTAATGCCTACCGGCAGCACGGTTGAACTCCCGGACGCCGAAGCAAGTGTTTTCCATTTTGAGCCAGAGTTGGCTCTGGTGATCGGCAAGAGAGCCAGCCACCTCTCGCAAGCCGATGCGCTGGACCATGTCTTTGGTTACACACAGTTCATAGATGTTTCAGCTCGCGGATTGCCTGGAGGCTTCTTCCTGGGAAAAAGCTGGCACACATTTGCTCCCTTGGGGCCGGCTCTGGTGACTGCCGATGAGGTATCAAATCCAAATGATCTTTCAGTGAAGCTATGGGTCAACAACGCCCTCAAACACGACTTTTCTACAGGCGATATGGCCCGCCACATTCCCGAGTTGCTGGAGGAAATCACCAGCGTCATCACCCTTGAACCAGGGGATGTCGTAGCAACCGGCACCCATCACGAAGCCCTGTCACCAATTCAGGATGGGTTCGTGGTCCGGTTGGAGATCGAAGGATTCGGTTCTCACCTGGAGGTCAGTGTCCACGATTCGCTGAAGAGGCGTTGGTAAAATAGGGTCGCAGGTTCAAGTCTTGCCACCGGAACCACAAAACACAATGTTTTTAAAAAATTTAAAGGCTGCGAAATTATTTCGCAGCCTTTTTGGGATCTTAAGCTCAACAATAGATTTTTCATGTATATTCACCCGATCAATTCTTCAATCACGCTGCCACCCGTCTGCGACAGTTGCATATATCGTCCAGCGTAAAAATACGTGAGCTTATTATCATCCAACCCCAAAAGCCTCAGAATCGTCACATGGACGTCCTGGATGGGATGCACTACACCGACTGCTTTTTCGCCAATCTCATCGGTTTCCCCAATCACATGTCCCGCATTCACGCCCCCACCAGCAAACCACATTGGCATCGCCGTTGGGTTGTGATCACGACCATAAGCCACCCCACCCCCTCGCAGACCATTGTCGGGACTGCGCCCAAACTCACCGCACCAGATAATCAATGTATCCTCCAGCATCCCTCGCTGCTTGAGATCGGTGATCAATCCAGCGATGGGCTTGTCGATACTGCGAATCAACGAACCGTGTGCGCGAGCCAGATAATCGTGCGAATCCCATCCGCCAGAATAAATTTGCACAAAACGCACACCTCGTTCGACAAGCCTTCGAGCCAACAGACACTTCCGACCAAACGCATCGGTTGTTTCTTCGCCAACACCGTACAACGCTTTGACCTTTTCACTTTCTCCTTCTACATCGATAATGTCTGGCACTTCCATCTGCATTCGGAAGGCGAGTTCATAGCTCGCCATGCGTGCCGAAAGTTCGTTGTGTTGGGGATGTTGTCTGGCATGGGATTTGTTAAACGCTTTGAGCAGAGAAAGGCTTTCTTTCTGATGGTTGCGGTTAATATGCGGTGGTGGGTGTATATCCAAAATAGGCGATCCAGTAGATCGCAGCGGCGTACCCTGATAATGCGCCGGTAGAAAACCATTGGACCAGTTGGCAGCCCCCCCTTGAGGATAAGCCACTTCGGGCAAAACAATAAACGCGGGCAGGTTTTCATTTTCAGTGCCCAACCCATAAGTCACCCAGGATCCCATCGCCGGGTCACCACCGAATTTGTTGCCCGTATTGATGTGATACATCGCGGTCGGGTGATCCACGGATTCTGCCTGGCAGCCTCGATAAAAACAAATCTCATCGGCAACCTCGGCCAAATGAACAAAATGCTCGCACATATCTGCGCCAGACTGACCTACCTTTCGGCTCTTAAATGGACTTTGTACATAGTACCGATTTCCACTCGCCATCGCCGAAAACTGTTTTCCCTTCCGCCCAAACTTTGTCAGATGCAGATCTTGAAGTTTCGACTTGGGATCAAATGTGTCAATGTGGCTCGGCCCACCTTCCATCATTAAAAAAATGCATGATTTGGCTTTGGCAGGCACCATCTGGGGTTTGGGAGCAAGCAGATTGGATTGGCTGGCAGAGGCATTGTTTTGCATCAACAGGTGGCTCAATGCCACAGAACCAATACTCGAGCCAAGCCCGTAAAGAAAATCCCGCCGGTTGAGGTTACGCGCTGCCAGCAAGTTGAGCCGTTTTTGGAGTTTGCGATCCATTTTACACCTCAATACACATAGATAAATTCGTTGGAATTAAACAATACCAGACACAAATCAGCCAAAGCCCGCGTCTCAGCCTGCACATCCCATGGTTTGAGATCGGGCACATAGTCTTCATAAACATCCAGCTTTTCGACAAACTCAAATGCTTCGCCAGTCATCTCTTCAAACATCCTGCGCGTGACATCTGTCGCATATGTTTGAATCTCGGGCGGATTTTTGTGGTGATACACGACTGCTTTCTCCAAATACCCGACCGCCTTCTGATATTCTTCCACTGTAGGCACGCGCCCCCAGGCCAATTTAAATGCGCGCTCAATCTGGTCAGCCTCAGATGCGCTTTCCTTTTCCACCCGATGCGCCATTGCCAGAGCCCGGTCATAACTGTTTTGACTGTTAAATAGCGTAAATACCTGGGGCGTAATTGTAGATGTTGTCCTCCGTTCACATGATAAATCTGCGGTTGGCTGGTTAAATACTTCCAGCATTGGATCGGGCAGACCGCGATATCGATACGCATAAACGGTGCGCCGATTTCGCGTCGTCGGATCTCTCGAAGGCTGGTGAGCAGGCGCAACAGAACCCATCACATGGCGCGGCTGCAAGGCAACTTCCATATTGATTTCGGGAAAAATCGGCAACCCGCCCATTTCCAGATTCAGTTCGCCGGAAACAAACAGCATCCCATCGCGCAATTCTTCTGCGGTCAAACGACGTGGTGAAAAATAGGACAGCAGTTTATTGCTCGGATCTTTTTTTTGCACCTTTTTCCAATCAGGAGGACTTTCCCCACGCTGGTACGTTTCCGAATTCATAATCAACCGATGCATCGTTTTGAAAGACCAGCCGTGCTCAACAAAATACAATGTTAACCAGTCGAGCAATTCTGGATGCGTAGGTTTTTTGCCCATCACGCCAAAGTTATTGCTGTTGCCAGCAATGCCACGCCCGAAATGCCATTGCCAGATGCGGTTGACAATCGAACGTGTCGCCAGCGGATTGTTTGAGTTCGCAATCCAGTTTGCGAGCGCCAATCGTCGCCCATTCGTTGTTTCAGGAATGGTATTCCACGCAGAAGGTTCCAGACCGGCATTTGAGCCGTAAACAGCAGAGAGTACACCAGGAGAAACCGGCTCTGTTGGCGCATAAACCGAACCCCCGCCGAGGATATGCACTTTTTGGAGTTCACCCTCGAGATTCTCAGGCATCATCATCCGTGATTTGACATTTCTAGGTGTGACAAGTGGGCCGTTGTAAATGCTAAGCGCAATAGGTTTGTAGCGATCCCTTTTCCAACGCAAGCGCTGAACCTGTTTGGCGAGCACTTTTTGGGTACCCAAATCTTTGTGCGTCAATCCAATAAACCGGGGCAACCGTTTGTCGTCCGGCAATTTGCTTCTTTCCCTCTTGGACAGATATTCCATGCCTCGTTCTTCCATCCACTTCCGTGTTGCATCCTCTTCTTTTTTTCTAATCTCTACCTGTTTGTCGATTGCATTTTGAAGCAAACTTTCAATGCGCAGTCGTCCAGCTCCAAATCTGTTCTGATTTTCTGCTGACAAATACGGCACATCGCGTTCGGCTAACTGAACGGGTGCAAAGACAGCCTGCATCCGATAGTAGTCTCGCGTTGGAATGGGATCAACTTTATGGTCGTGACACCTGGCACAACGCAACGGAATCGAGAGAAAGGTCTCACCCACACTGTTGGTCACATCGTCGAGAAAAAGCTGACGAGTTTCTGCAGCTACGCTCATTCCGGTCTGTTCCCACGGCCCTGACCGCAAGTACCCGACGGCAATCAACATTTCGGGATTGTTGGGCTCAAATTCATCTCCCGCCAGTTGTTCAATAACAAACCGGTTGTAGGGCTTATCAGCGTTGAAAGATCGAATGACATAGTCTCGGTATCGCCAGGCATTGGGGCGTTCAAAATCATTTGAATACCCGGCTGTATCGGCATAACGCACAACATCCAGCCAGTTTCGCCCCCATCGCTCACCATACTGAGGACTCTTCAGCAAGCGATCGATAACCTTATCAAAAGCTTTTTCAGACGCATCATTTACAAACGCCTCAATCTCCTCAGGTGTAGGCGGCAATCCTATCAGATCAAAGGTCGCGCGCCTGATCAACGTGCGTTTATCGGCTCGACCAGCCGGTGTGATCCCCGCGTCTTGCAATCTTTGATGGACAAAGGCATCTACCGGATTCTTCGCGCCCTCTCTCGTCACGTCCTCTATATTCGGCACAGAATACCGTTGCACTGGCGCAAAAGCCCAGAGATCTTCGGGTTTGTACCGACGTTCCGTCCATTCTCTGGAAAGTCCGCCGCTTGTTTTTACAGTCACACCGTCTTTAGCAGACCAGGAGTCAGACTCAAGGATTTTCTCCTGAGCCACCCATGGTGCGCCTCCAAGGATCCACTCTCGCCACACCTTGATCTGCGCATCCGAAAGCCGATCATTCTCTTTGGGCGGCATTTGGAGTGCTCCGTCTTCCCACTTTATGGCGATGTACATTGCGCTTTCGTCAGGACTACCCGGCACGAGCACGGGTCCAAATGCACTGCCTTTGAGCATCCCTTCACGCGATCTCAAATCCAGATCTGCTCGCACATCGTCAGGGTCATCGCCGTGACAGACAAAACACTTTGTCTTCAAAAGCGGCAACACTTCCCGAACAAATAACCTCTCTGCCGCCACAGGCGTCACTTCGACTTCACCAGAAGCAGCAACAGAAGTCGATAAGCCCAACAATAACGAAGCACAAAAATATACGAGCCAGCGCATCGTATCCATCAACCCTTAAGAAAATGCAGAAAAAACGCGTTCAGTGAAAAGTTCTATGAGAGTCATCGCTTCCTGATTAATATAAATCGTCCACTGGAAATGACAAGAAACATCATCACCGATTGAGCGCAGTAATCAAAGTCAAAAGGTCGTGAGAACTAATCTCACGACCTTTTTTTATTAGGATGCGCAATGAATGGAACGCGCCACGAATTTCTGCTGTCAAATCAGAAACGGATCACCCATATAAGGAGAAAGCATGCCTGCAAATACGGCGACCAGGTCCCGACGGCTGAAGCCAATCACAATAGAACTGTTGATTATCGTACTGTTATCGGGCATGGCCTGCTACTGGCTGTTGTTCATCCGGGCCACAAACAGTGGGTTGACCTTTGAGAATAAGCTGCTGATTCCCGAACAGTTATTTGGAACTGTTGTAGATGGACGGCGGCAGTTTCACCTCACCGTTGCCGAAGGAAGCCGAGAGTTCTTGCCAGGCAAACAAACACCGACAGCTGGCGTTAACGGACCGTTTCTGGGACCGACACTGCGACTACGTCGAGGCGAAGATGTCGATCTGATCGTCCAGAACAACCTGGATGAAATAACGACAATGCACTGGCACGGAATGCACGTTCCCGCTCGCATGGACGGCACACCACATCAGAAAATCGAGCCTGGAGTATCGTGGACTGCCAGCTTTCCGGTTGATCAACAGGCTGCTCCGCTGTGGTACCACCCGCATCCGCATGGCAATACGGGACGGCAGGTCTATCGGGGGGTCGCTGGCCTCATGTGGATCGATGACGATAACAGTGATACGCTGAGCCTGCCAAAGACCTACGGCGTTGACGACATTCCAGTCGTGATTCAAGACCGATTGTTTGACGATGACGGTGCGTTTCGCTTTGCCCGCAACCAGGGTGCTGTCTTTGGAAACACCATGCTGATCAATGGAACCTGGAATCCATTTCTCCAGGTTGAGTCACGTCGCATTCGATTCAGACTGTTAAACGGCTCGAATGCGCGAATCTACTACATCGGCTTTGACGACAACCGAAAGTTTCATCAGATCGCCACAGATGGCGGATTCCTCGAGACGCCCCTCCAAACCAACCGCGTGATCCTCGCACCCGGCGAGCGAGCCGAGATCCTGGTTGACTTCAGCGACGGTGCTGAGGTGGTGTTGAAAAGCTACCCGGAAGCCGGGTTTCTGAGGACGATCACGTCGTTTTTCCGGGGAATCGGCACGGGGAATCTGCGATTGTTAAAGATCGTTCCCCGACCGACAAATCGTGCATCTCACGCACTGCCAGAGCGCCTCAACACTATCTCCCGCATCGATCCCTCACTCGCCGCCAAAACCCGTCCGATGGTTTTGGCTGGACCCCGACAAGGAGGTCGAGGGGGACGAGGGGGACGAGGG
>VXRD01000068.1 GCA_009838845.1 Gemmatimonadota bacterium
AAGTCCTTGGGGCATCATCTGGCGATATTTTGGGTCTTCTATTGAAGGAATTTGCAGTACTCATCATCATTGCAAGTTTGCTGGCATGGCCTGCCGCATATCTCTTCACCCGGTCATGGCTAGATCGTTTTGCCTACCGAATCGACCTGGATCCAGGCATATTTCTCGCCGGAAGCCTGCTGGTACTTGTGATCGCATTTTGCACCATCAGCTTTCAGGCCATCCGCGCTGCACGCGCCAATCCGGTTGACGCGCTGCGTTATGAGTGATCGGAGATCGCTTCATGCTGAAGAACTATATCGCAGTCTTGGTTCGGTATATGCTGAAAAACAAGCAATATGTTGTATTGAATATCGCGGGACTTGCCATAGGAATGACCACTGTGATGCTTATCGCGCTCTTTGTCCAGCATGAGTTTAGTTATGACCGCTCTCACAAAGATTCTCATCTGCTCTACCGCGTCTTACGAGAGACGCGATCCGAACAGGGTCAATCCACATACTCAGAGCGACTGTCTGGCGCACTTGGCCTGGTTATTCGGGAAGAAATGCCGGAAGTAAATCAAGTAGTCCGTCTGCATCGCCGTGACGCCTGGATAAAATATCAAGACAGGGTGTTTGAGCAGATCTTATGTCTGGCCGATGAAGGGCTTCTGGAGACATTTCACTTTCCCATCCATACCGGAGGGCCAGCCCAGCGAGTGCTCAGGGAACCGGGATCAATCCTGGTAACGCAATCCGCAGCTCAAAGATTCTTTGGAAGCGAGAACCCCATCGGTCAGGTCCTTTCAGTAGAAAACTACTTATTCGGAGGGGAATACCGTGTGGCAGGTGTTCTGAAGGATATCCCGAATACATCTACGATCTTTTTTGATTTTCTCGTCTCTCCGGAGAGTCTGAGGAATGAATTCAGATACTGGGACACATGGCTTCCACGGGGAGCCGCTCGTGTTGAGATCTATTTGCGCCTTTCCGAAACCGCCTCTTTGAAGAGCCTTGAAGCAAAGCTGAATGACGCAATGCTGAGACATATGGGCGAGGAGATTGCGAGGACCAATGCCTATCATCTTCAGCGTGTGACCGACATTTATCTGCTTTCGGGAGACCGATTCGGCATTCTCAAACAGACATTCAGCTATATCATCAAGCGGCCGTATGGGAGCCTGGGAACCGTGGAGCAAGCCTCGCTCATCGGAGTCCTTATTCTCGTCATTGCCGCAATGAATTTTGTGAATCTATCTACAGCCCTGTCGATCAGCCGAAACAGAGAGGTCGCACTGCGAAAGGTTGTAGGAGCAACCCGGGGCCAACTGATCAGGCAATTCTTAGGGGAGTCCCTGCTGCTGTCCCTGCTTGCGCTACTGGTCGCCTTTGTTCTAACTGTGCTCACGCTACCTATATTCCGATCCTTTATCGACCGACCTCTGTTCATCAGTTCAGGAGACTTCCCCTCGATTGCAGTTTCGTCACTCGGACTGGCTTTGATTGTCGGCCTTACGGCGGGACTCTATCCGGCCATTTTCCTTTCTGGTTTCCAACCGGCGAGTACCCTCAAGGGCGTCCCTCAGCTTGGATCGAGCAAAAGAGGCCGACTTCGAAAAGTGCTGGTCATTCTTCAGTTCTCAATATCCAGCATTCTGATTGTGGGCACCCTGGTGATATCCAGCCAGCTATCTTTTATCCGCACGCAATTTGGGTTTAATAGAGACCATATTGTCCTGCTGCCAATTTTCCAGGTAGCCGGTAGCGTCGAAGAGCTTGGACCACTCGGAACCCAGTTAAAAAAACGGTTTCAGACGATAAAGCAGGGCTTCCTCGAGCACCCCAATGTTCTGAAGGCCTCAACGTCGCGATTTTATCTACAGGACTGGTCAGCACACTATAAATTCAGAACGCCAGAGATGGCTGAATTTTTGGAGATGCGGACATTTCCAGTGGATGAGGATTTTTTCGATCTGTATGAGATTCCGTTCGTAGATGGGAAGACGTTCCCAAGGGAGTACACGGCCATCGCACATCGAGAACGAATCAGGACTGGACAAGAGGAGTACTTCATTCTCAACGAAGCCGCCGTAAAGCGTCTGGGATTGACTCATCCCGTCGGACAGTCATTTGAATGGGCAGGACGAACGAGAGGAACGATCATCGGCGTTGTGAAAAATTTTCATTTACGCACGCTTCATGAGGAAATTGAGCCAGCCGTGTTCACAACAGAACACTGGAATATGAAAATCCTGCATCTGAAGATCGCATCAGAGGGTGTGCCCGAAACCCTGGAATTCCTCAAAGAAACCTGGCATCGTTTTCTCCCTCAGCGTCCGTTCGACTACGAATTCCTCGATGCGCGTTTGGATTTCTACTATAGAGAAGAAATACGACTGGGCCAGATCTTCGGTACATTTTCTTTAATCGCCATCTTCGTTGCTTGTTTAGGACTCGTCGGTCTCTCATCCTTCATGATTCAACTTCGAACCCGAGAGATCGGCGTACGAAAGGTCTTGGGCGCCTCTGTATCAAACATCGCACTATTGCTCTTCAGCGAGTTTTCGAAGTTGGTCATCGCTTCAAATCTCATTGCTTTGCCGATCGCATTCTATCTCCTGGGCCGCTGGCTCGAGAGCTTTCCTTACCGGATTCAATTGGGCATAGAGCCATTTCTTTTAAGCGGAATTATTACGATCGTCGCTTCTCTCACAACAATCAGTTTCCATGCTTTCAGAGCGGCGACAACCAATCCAATAAACGCATTGCGGACAGAATAGATAGTATCAAAGAGGATAAGGAGGCAGACTCGTGTTATTCAACAATTTTCATATTAAGATTGCGATTCGCAACTTTATGAGGCAAAAGTATTATACCCTCATAAATATTTTGGGCCTTGCTATGGGTCTAACCTGCTGTCTTCTGATATATCTTTTTGTCCAAGATGAATTGAGCTGTGATCAGCATCATGCCAAGTATGATGAAATTTATAGAGTTATTCGAGAAATTCGCACGCCTGGTGTTGGGAATGAATATACTGATCTTACGCCTGGAGAATTAGCTCCGAGTTTGGAAGCCAATTTTCCAGAAGTGGAATATGCGATTCGCACTTATTTTCGAGAAAGTGATGCCTGGATTCGCTACAAAGACAAAATTTATCGGCAGCGATTTTGTGTAACAGACCCAGACATTTTTAATGTATTTACTCTCACTTTAGTCCATGGCGATCCTGAAACCGTTTTTGATGAACTTAATTCTGTCATTATTACCCAATCTATTGCGCGTAAATATTTCGGTGATGAGAATCCGATTGGCAAAACCATTGTCGTTGAGGACCAACGCAAAGTTGGTGGCGATTATATCATAACAGGCGTGCTGAAAGACTCGCCTGCCAATACGCATTTGCCAATTGAATTTTTAACTACGACAATTAGAACAGAATTTGTGAAATCAATATGGGACTCCAGCAGGTTAAATAGCACCTGGTCGGGACGAATACAGACATATGTTTTACTGGGAAAGGGACAAGAATCAACAGAATTAGAACAAAAAATTGAATCTCTTGTCGCTAAAGAAGCAGGGGATCAGCCCGTTCGCGTGTCATATCACTTACAGCCTCTATCGCGTGTACATTTGTATTCCAAAGCCGATTATGGAATCTTCGGAACAGGTGATATAACTCATATTATGCTCTTTTCAACTATTTCGATCTTTATTTTACTCATTGGCTGTATCAATTTTATGAACCTCTCTACTGCGCGCTCTGCCTATCGCGCACATGAAGTGAGTATGCGTAAAATTGTCGGCGCTCAGAGGTATCAACTCATTCTACACTTTCTATGTGAGTCAGTATTTCTTTCGATAATAGCGTCAATTCTTGCGCTTAGCTGTGTAGAGATGGCACTCCCTTATGCTAATGCCTTTACCGGCAAACACATAATTCTCAATCAATTAGATGTTTTCTTAACAATATGTGTGGCTCTTGGCGTTGGAATGCTCGCTGGAAGCTACCCTGCCTTTTTTCTTTCAGCTTTTCAGCCCATTCAGTCTTTGCAAAGACGATCAAAAACCGATTCAAGAGGAATCGCTCTCCGAAAAATCCTCGTGGTTTTTCAGTTTGGTATCTCCATTGTTCTCGTCATCGGAATATTGACCATCTACAATCAATTGAAATATGTCCAAAATAAAAATCTGGGCTTTGATAAGGACCTCATAATCACAATGCACCTGTTCTATGAGAACTACGATCTCATACCGCAATACGAAACAGTCAAACAAGCATTCCGCGCTCATTCTAATATTATTGCTGCATCTGCATCTGAAGCCATACCGAGCATTCCTTATAACTCTTCACTGATTCTTCCCGAGGACAATTCCCAAAGCAATTTGCGTATGCGAAGGCTGTGTGTAGATGAAGACTATATAGATGTCTATGGTGTGGAGATTATTTCCGGTCAGCCTTTATCGCCTATAGCGGTTTCAGACAACGCTCAATTTGAGTTTCTTATTAATGAGACCGCTGTAAAGCAACTGGGTTGGGATGCCCCTATCGGGAAGCAACTCAAATTGGGATGGCGCGGTTATCAAGGCACCGTGGTTGGTGTTATCAAAGACTATAACTTCGAGTCTTTATATGAAAAAATTGAGCCCCTATTCCTTATCAAGGAACCGACGAGTTTTCGGTGGCTCTCGCTGAGAATTCGTCCTCAAAACATACCAGAAACGCTATCCTTCATCGAATCAACCTGGGAACGGTTTTTACCAAACCGTCCTTTCCAATTTAGTTTCTTAGATGAACGTCTAAATCAGCTTTATCTTTCTGAGATGCGGCTATCCCAACTTTTGCATTTCTTTTTTGCCTTAGCACTCGTTATTTCATGTCTTGGACTATTGGGACTTTCCGCCTTTGCCGCCGAACAGCGCACTAAAGAAATAGGTATTCGAAAAGTATTAGGTGCTTCGGTATTTTCTGTGACCAGTCTCCTTTCGACAGAATATCTAAAACTATTGGTAATAGCTACACTTTTGGCCTGGCCAGTTGCCTTTTATGTGATGAACGACTGGCTACAAGAGTTTGCATATCGCGACAATTTGAAATTAGAGACCTTTATTGCAGGAAGCGGTGTTGTAATTGCCATTGCTCTAATTACCGTCGTCTATCAATCATTGCGGGCGGCTTATCTCAATCCTGTTGACGCATTGAAGTCCGAATGATTCATGCGTCGCGAGTTAAAATTACTGGCCTTTTCTCAAAACGCGAAGGGTGCGTTCGAGTATAGGAAAACTATGTCATCGCTCTGGCCCATATATTACAGGATATATGAAAAATTCATCCGTAATGATGTGATTTTCTATCAGATATTCAAAGACCACGGATTATTGGGAGGCGTATCTTCACTGCTCTCAATAGGAAGTGGCGAAGGAAAATTGGAGATCCAATTAGCCAAAGAATTAGGAATCAAGTTGGGCTATATAGATTTATCCGAATTCGCGAGCCGGATCTTTAACGCCCAGGCTGAAGCGAATGATGTCGAACACCTTATCATAGAACGGCATTATGATACTCTCCAAACATTTGAATCTCAATATCATGGACTTGACCCGTTTTGGTGGGTACCTTATCAGTAATCAGAAAGGAGCCCCACT
>VXRD01000069.1 GCA_009838845.1 Gemmatimonadota bacterium
ATCTATAAATAATATAGCAATTATTGATTTGTCTAATAAGAAAAAATCACAGACATTTGTTCGACAATATTTTATGAACTCTTTTCACGCAAGGAGAAGAATCATGTCCTCCAAAGTCCGAGTCGCCATCATCGGTGTAGGCAACTGTGCATCCTCCCTTGTACAGGGCGTCGAATACTACAAAAACGCTTCTGAAGATGATTTCATACCCGGATTGATGCACCCCAACCTGGGCGGCTATCACATCCGCGACATTGAATTTTCCGCAGCCTTTGACGTCAATGCGGAAAAAGTGGACAAAGACTTGAGCGAAGCCATCTTTGCCCATCCCAACAACACCATCAAATTTGCCGATGTCCCCCACCTCGACGTTCCCGTTTACCGCGGCATGACCCACGATGGACTGGGCAAATACCTCGATCAAGTCATAACAAAAGCCGAAGGCGACACCGTTGACATCGCCGAAATCCTCAAAGCCACGCGCACAGACGTCGTCGTCAATTACCTGCCCGTGGGCAGCGAACAGGCCACCAAGTGGTATGTGGAACAAGTCCTCCAGGCCGGATGTGCCTTCGTCAACTGCATGCCCGTCTTTATCGCCAGTGCCGGACACTGGCCCGAGCGCTTTGAAAAACGCGGCCTGCCTCTCATCGGAGACGACATCAAGTCACAGGTCGGCGCCACCATCACCCACCGCGTGCTCACCCGCCTGTTCCGCGAACGCGGCGTCAAACTCAGCAAAACGTATCAACTCAATTTTGGCGGCAACACCGACTTTTACAACATGCTCGAACGCGAACGCCTGGAATCCAAAAAAATCTCCAAAACACAGGCCGTCACCTCTCAGCTCGACTACGACCTGGGCGAAGACAATATTCACGTTGGTCCCAGCGATCACATTCCCTGGCTGGAAGACCGCAAATGGTGTCATATCCGCATGGAAGGCGAAACCTTTGGCGGCGTGCCCCTCAATCTGGAACTCAAACTCGAAGTCTGGGACTCACCGAACTCAGCGGGCGTGGTCATCGACGCAGTCAGGCTCTGCAAACTCGCCCTCAACCACGGCCTCAAAGGTCCCTTGATGGGACCATCGTCTTACCTGATGAAATCGCCACCCAAACAATTTAGCGACGATCAAGCTCGCGAAATGACGAGTGACTTTATTCGCCAGTACGGCATAAAAGAGTAAAATCTCTCTCCCACACAGTGTTTGCCATTTGGCACGCACTGTGTTTATCTTATATTTTAAGCGATCCTGGGCTTTAGCCCCTGGTCGCTTTTTTATTTTTGAACATTGCAATAAAAACCGTTTGATTTCTATTTCTAAGAGGCTAATTTACCCAATGCTTTATCCATAATCTCTAAACAGAGCAAAAAAGAGGTCCAAATGAGGCGTTTTGAAAATAAGATCGCCCTCATCACAGGCGGTGCTTCTGGCATTGGTCGGGCAACGGCAAATCGCCTCGCAGACGAAGGCGCGCACGCAATCATCGCAGACCTGAATGCAGAGATGGGCAATCGCGCCGTATCTGAGATCCGAGAAGCCGGTGGCAAAGCCACGTTTTTACAAGTCGATTTGTCAGACGATGCATCCGTCAGAAAAGCGGGTCGGATCGTCTCGGAAACATTCCCCGCACTTCACATGCTCGTGAACAACGCCGCCATATTGAGACAAGGCAATATTGAAGACGGCGAATGGCGTAAAAACTGGGAACCCGAAACGAGAATTGTAAGAGGTTGGGTACTGATAACCGAAGTCCTCTTGCCCCTATTAAAAAAACAGGGCGGCGCAATCGTCAACACCTCCTCTGAAGGGGGATTCCTCGGTCGCAAGAACATGCTGGTCTATGATGCGATCAAAGCAAGCCTGGTTTCGATGACAAAAACAATGGCCTATGAGTTTGTTGAATACGGCATTCGCGTCAATGCCGTAGCACCGGGCTGGATCGTCACAGAAATGCACTTTGGCAATGCCCCAGACCCGCAGGCGCGCAGAAAAGAACTGGAAGAAACACCGATCTCATCCTGCATCATGGGGCGGCGCGCACAACCCGAGGAAGTCGCCTCTGTCATCGCCTTCCTCCTCAGCGAAGACGCCTCCTATATCACAGCCCAAACCATCCACGTTGATGGTGGACGCATGGGCATGAACTTGCCGAAAAAAAAATAAAAAATCGCAACTGCCGACGCCATCGTGCGATCTGTCCAGGAGCATCAAACCATCCTCGTCGATATATAACAAAGGAGACCGTCATGGACAAAGTACTCATCATCGTAGGAGACGCCACAGAAACCGTCGATACCCTATACCCATTTCTCAGAATACAGGAAGACGGTTTCACCCCCGTTGTCGCCGGGCCAGACAAACGACGCTATCAAATGGTACTCCACGAAATCTCCCCCGGCTGGGACATCACCGAAGAATGGAAAGGGTATTCGATCAACGCCGACATCGCCTTTCGAGACGTTGACCCCTCCGAATACGTCGGCATCTTCTTCTCTGGTGGTCGCGCCCCCGAATACATTCGCGACGACCCCGATCTCATTCGCATCACGCGTTATTTCTTTGAACACAACAAACCCGTTGCCAGCGTCTGTCACGGCGTTGAAATCCCGTGTCGCGCAGGCGTAGTAAAAGGGCGTCGCATGGCCTGCGTTTGGAAATGTCAATTTGACCTCGAAGTCTGCGGCGGCATCTTCGTTGATGAACCGTGCGTCATCGACGGCAATCTGGTCAGCGGCCGCGTGTGGAACGACCACGGACAGTACATGAAACACTGGATGAACCTGCTCATCGAAGAACGCGAAAAAATGAAAACCCGCGAAACAGTCGCCGCCGATTAGACGGAGCGGGGTAAAACTGGTCGTTTCTCAGACCAGTTCATAGACGAATCCCATCCCGCCACCCAAAGTCAGTGCGAATCTCGATTCGTTGATTCGTTGAGAGGAGTAAGTGTATGATCATCTCAGACCTGCGCGAGATTGAAGGCCGACAATTTCCCGCACGCAGAAGAACACAGCCTGTTGCAGGTACTGGCACCCCCATCCCTACCGAGGAATTCTCCGTTGGATTCGTCACCTTCGAACCCAACGGAGGGCAGGTACCCTGGCACAATCAGGCACAGGAAGAAATCTACTTCGTCATAGAAGGCGAAGGCGAAATGTGTCTTGGAACCGAAAGACAAACCCTGAAAGCCGGTCAGGCCGTGTACATTCCCCCGGGAGAATATCATCAACTCACCAACCTGGGAGACGTACCCCTGAAAATGATCTACTGCTGTGCCGCTGGCTTTATTGCGCACCCGCAGCAGGAAATGACCGGCACCCTGCCGAAGGCAGGCATCGACGTACCTCCCCTACCCGATGGCGCGCAACCGCAACAGACAGCCCCGCCATAAACGCGAACAAGGACGGACCAAATGCCAACTTCACAAACATCATCCCCACATCTGGGCGGCTTGCAACCCCGTGGCACGCGCCGTCTCATCTACGTCAGCGACCCTTCAAACACCACCAGCCACCTCAGCGTCCCGGCGGCCAAACCCGAAGAACTGCGTCAGATCGTTCGCAATTACGCCTCCGCGGGCAGTATCGACACCCTCGTACAGGAAATCTTCGCCGAAGCAATGACTATGTTCTGGCGAACCGACAAATGCCCTTACGACATCCGGCACCAGCACCAGCGCCTGATACCCATAATGGACAGCGGAATCATGCCCGTCGAAGTCTATATCGACGAATGCCATAAGCAGGGCATGGAATTTATCGCTGGTTTTCGAATGAACGACCGCCACGGCCACCACACGGAATTCTTCAAAAAACTCTGCGACGAAAAACCCGAATGGGTACTCAGAGAATACAAACCCTCCACCAGACGTGCATCGCCCGAAAGCCGCAAATACGGGTGCTCCTTAAACTACGCCATACCAGAAGTGCGCGCCTATCTACTCGCCATCATGGAAGAAGTCGCCAACCGCTTCGACATAGACGGCATGGAATTTAACTTCACCCGCCTTGCAGAATGTTTTCCCCGAGCCGAACTATCACACAGTCACAGCACCATGAACGGCTTTATTCGACAAGTCCGCAACATGCTGGACAGTGCCCATTCCCCAACAGGCAGAGACCGAAACCTCATCCTCGGCGTACGCGTACCCCAGCAAATGGCGGGCTGCAAAAACCTGAGCTTGGACGTACCCACCTGGATCAAAGAGGGCCTGATCGACTATGTCGCACCCGGAGATTTTGGATTCACTGACTTCAACGAAAAATACGAAGACTTTGTATCAATAGCCCGGCAGCACAACTGTTATGTCTATCCTCAAGTACAACCCAGACTCAGTATAGATACAGAATTTCTCATGGACATGTCCCAATACCGCGCCGCATTGCAAAACTTCTATGCCGCAGGTGCCGATGGCTTTTCGACCCAAAATTACTTCTTTCACTGGGGACCTCAGTTTGAACCCCCGGGAACTAATGGCGCAAAAAACCCCACAATGTATCCAGCAGCGATGAACGACCTCGTAGAATTAAAAGACCCGCAAAACATCGGCCCAGACCGACACTACACATTCCGTTCACTCTGGGCAAATAGCAAAAGTTTGGGCGAGGTCTATATCAAAGAAGAACTCGTCCTCTCCCGCCAAAAAATGGGACAACGAGACACCTTCAGATTTCGCCTGTGTGAACATCTCCCCTCAGAACCCATCCCTTCAGAAAACACTCTGACTTTCTTTACACAGGGCTTGTCAAAAGACGACGCACTCACAGTTGACATCAACGGCACAAAAATCCCATCTCAAGATCTGAAATGGACCTGGCCTGATAACGACCAACCCCCATCGTGTACAATCGCGTTATCAAACCCGCCATTTATTTATGGCGACAACCACCTGGGACTGACCATCGCAAAATCTGCGGAGAATATCGAAGAGGATATCGTCGTTGATCACATAGAATGCGGGATCCGATCTCATTCCCAGACGGGCGACCAATAGCCTGCGGACAAATACAGAATGCAAAACGCCCCGGTAGAAGTGTTTCTTTTTTTCCACAAGAGATGTATCTTGACTTCAAGAAATTTTAATAATATCCTGAAGAAAGACCCATAGATCCTGCAGTCATCTGCGCCACAACAGAAAGGACAAGACATGGATACACAACCAGGCAGACAAGATCGGACTACATACCCGATACAAGACGATGTGCGATTGGAAGTCTATTGGCGGAACGACCGCGCCGGTTACGGTCCCGCGGCGTCTGTGTATGCTTACAACCAGGAGGTTTTGCGTCTGGACTGCTTTGGAGAGGCAAAAAAACACGGCGGGAAAGGTCACTGCCACATCAACCTGAAACAGACCCGGGCAAGGCAATGGATGTACCCTCCCGGAACGGTTCGAGACCATATCGGGCACGCGATGCACGATCTGACACACAACCTGCGTTTTTGTCTCACGACAAATGTGGATGAAAGGATACAGCAAATCGAGATCGACCAGGAAACACTACAACCGATTGCCCAGGAGGTTGAAGCAAAAATGCTGGCATTTGCAGACAAGCTCGACTTATAATCAGGCGTTCCTTGCGGCTCTGAGAGGGGCTGCAAGGAATATTTGATCGAATTCTCGAAACGCTATTGTAGAACATCTCGAATAACCGGAGCGTACGATGGGCACCCTGCACGGACATATTATTGACAGCGCGACCGGCGAACACATCAACGCCAAAGTACACGTCCTGACCGCCAACGGTCGTTTTTGTCACCCGCGCGATGCCATGCTCAAACGCGGCCCCGGCACACCCTTCTTCTTCTGCGATGGCGAATTTGAAGTTCAAGCCTCGCGCGGGCGCACCGACATATTGGTCGAACGCGGTACAGAATACGAACCCATCCGCACCGTAGTCGAAATGCCGGAAAACGGCGTCAAAGACGTCGAAATCACCCTCAACCGCTGGTATATTCCGCAGGAAAACAACTGGTATCCGGGCAACACACACATCCACTACGACGAAAAGGAAACCCGCCCCGACGACCGACTCGCCATTGACTGTAGCGTGGAAGGCTACAACGTCACCGTCGTAAGCGTCCTCGACAGAAGACAACTCCCCTACGCCAGCAACAAATATCCCATCGGCGTGATGAACGAATTTACCACCGCACATCACGTACTCGACATCGGCGAAGAAAACCGCCACTACGGCGAAAACTCGCCCTGGGGGTTCGGATATGGACACGTCATGTTCCTCAACATCCGCAACCTCATCCAACCCGTCAGCCGCGGCCACATCCTCACAGCGCAATTCGACCCCGACTATCCCCCCCTGTGCTTTTGCTGTGACGAAGCCCGCGATCAGGGCGGCATTGTGATATGGTGTCACAATGGTCGCGGCATGGAAGCCCCCATTGCCGCGGCACTGGGCAAACTGGACGCCTTCAACCTCTTCGACCCCTTCTGGATGGACCCCGAATACGACCTGTGGTACAAACTGCTCAACTGCGGCATCGCCTTGCCCGCCTCTACCGGCACCGACTGGTTCGTCTGCTCCAACAACCGCGTCTATGTCAACACCAGAGGCGCGTTCTCCTACGAAAACTGGATAACCGGTATGAAATCGGGCAACACCTTTATCACCAATGGTCCCGCTATTGACCTGAACGTAAACGACCACCCCATGGGCGCCACAGTTGAATTGCCCTCTGGCGGCTCGCTCGACATAGAATCCACATTCACGTCCTATTACCCCATTCACTGCGCCGAAATCGCGATGAATGGCCGCATCATTCATAGGGAAAACTATCCCGAAGGCAAACGCGAAGGCGCCATTCGCCATCGGGTCAATATCGACCGCGACGGCTGGGTCGCAGCCCGGCTCTGGGGCAACCAGCGCGACAGCTTTGACCAATCGATCTACGCACACAGCAGTCCGGTTTATTTTGCCTGCGGCCGTCCACCTGCCGAACGCAACGAATCCGCACAGTATTTTCTCAACGGTATCGAAGACGCGCTCAAATGGATCGACACCTATGGTCGTTACAACACCGACCAGCAACGTGAAGAAGTCATAGACCTGTTCCGACAAGGACGAGAGGCGTATGCGAGTCTGATAAATTGAAAACCTCGAACAAGAAACTACAACACCATGACCGAAGACGAAAAATATCTCTTTGACCTCAACGGGTATCTCGTCGTTGAAAACGTTTTAACCGAAGACGAACTCGCCCTGGCTAACGAAGCGGTTGATCGCCACCTCGAAAAGGGGCGTATCCGCCCGAGAGAACAGCGTCTTGACGGCGACTCACCAGCCCTTGAAGGCACGCATGGTCGCGGCGAACTCGGCAGCCTCATCCACTGGGACGAACCCTGGTGCAACCCCTTCCGCGACATGCTGGCGCATCCCCTCATTGTGCCCTATCTCAACGAAATACTCGGCAAAGGCTTTCGCATCGATCACCAGATGTTCCTGCTCTGGATGGACAAAGGTGCCGAAGGCCATCGCTTCCACGGCTCCTCTGGACCCGGATTTGACCCCAACCAGTATTATATATTCAGAGATGGCAAAATGCACAACGGCCTCACCGTCGTCTCCATCCAGCTCACAGATGTCAACCCGGGCGACGGCGGTCTCTCCCTCATCCCGGGATCGCACAAAAGCAATTATCCCTGTCCGCAGGAAATGCGCCTGTATCAAAAATACCAGGAACACATCCGCCAGATCACCTGTAAGGCAGGCGACGCAATCATCTTCACCGAAGCCGTCACACACGGCACCCTGCCCTGGACAGCAGACCATCCACGGCGGTCAACGCTCACCCGCTACACCGCCGGCAACATGGCGTATGTACGCGCCTACGACATACCCGAATGGGCAAACGAACGACAACGCGCAGTCATGGAACCGCCCTATCACACGCGGCTAAATCGCCCAACACTCGAAGAATGATCAGACCTGGCATCAGCGAAAGAGCACATCCCGTATGGAACCAATAACGAGAAGAGCACTCATCCATTCCGGCCTTGCCTGTTGCGCGATCGCCCCATGGTTGAAAACTCTGATAGCGGTCGCCAACACCGACCAGCTTGAACCACAAACAAGGAGGCACACCATGACACGGACATCATCTGGCGTCACCGACACCGAGATCATACTCGGTGTATCCGCTGCGTTCTCCGGTCCATCCCGGGGTTTGGGCATCGAACTGTATCGCGGTGCCAGTGCGTATTTCACACACATCAATCAGCAGGGAGGCATATCGGGACGCAAAATAGTTCTCAAAACCTATGACGACGGCTACCAGCCCGACCCCTCCGTCAAAAACACCTTGCAATTGATGTTGGAAGACGAAGTGTTTTTGCTCTTCGGTTATGTCGGAACCCCCACCGTAACCCGCGTGCTCCCCATGCTCAAAAAATTCCAGGACAAAAACATCTTCTTATTCTTTCCATTCACCGGTGCGCAACCCCAGCGAGAACCGCCTTATGGCGACTTCGCCTTTAATCTGCGCGCCTCCTACCGCCAGGAAACCGCTGGTCTCGTGGATAATTTTATCCGCATCAACCGAAAACGCATTGCCGTATTCTATCAAGCCGATGCTTATGGTCGCAGTGGATGGGCAGGCGTAAGAAGTGCCTTGAAGAGGCACGGAGAACAAATAGTGGGCGAAGCCACGTACCGCCGCGGAGAAAAATTCACCGGCAGCATGCGAAAACAGGTCGAAATACTGAAAGCATCAGACCCGGAAGCGGTGATCTGCATTGGAGCCTATGCGGCTTGTGCGGCCTTTGCGCGCGACGCCGTTAACCTCGGCCTACGAGTTCCAATTGCCAACCTGTCCTTTGTCGGAAGTGAAAACCTCTTAAAACTCCTCACCGAAGGACAGGACAACAGCGACTCATACACGCAACTGCTCGTAAACTCTCAGGTGGTACCCAGCTACGAAGAAACATCCACACCAGCCGTCCAGGAGTACCGCGAAATGATGCAACAATACGCCCCACAACCACCCGAAGAACTGGTGAAAGAAGACTACACACCCTTCGCTCAGAGCTTTGTTAGCCTCGAGGGATTTCTCAACGCCAAATTAATGGTTGAAATTCTGCGCCGCCTCAGCGACAACCCGCAGCGAAGCCAACTCGAAGACGCGGTCTTCAGCATTCAGGATTTCGATCTGGGCATCGGCGAACAGGTCTCTTTTGGTCCAGATCGCCGACAGGGCCTACAGCGAGTCTATTACACGGTTGTCGAAAACGACCGTTTTGTCACGCTGGATAACTGGGAAGACAGGTTTGGCACAAAATGAAAATCAAAAAACTCTTTCAAAAAACGCGGTTCGGCATCTTCGCGCTATTTGGTATAATCAGCCTGTCAACATCCGCCTTGTGTATTTATACGGTCGATACACACTTGTCGGAGGAATACGAGAACAACAGCAAGAACATCGCGAAGACTATCGCCGACTCCAGTGTCGATATTCTCTTAAATCGGGACCTCGCAGCTCTGCAGTCGCTCATCGATCAATTTGTCGAAATCCAGAGCATCAAATACATCTATATCACGGATGAATCAGGTGAATTTCTCGCCCACACATTTGTACCCGGCATTCCCGAAGTCATTCGAACAGACGACCCATTCAAGACAGAAGCCATAGAACGCAATCTGCCTGGAATGGGCGATTTCGTCGAAGTGGGCAGTCCGATTCTGGCGGGCATTGCCGGCACGGTTCACGTGGGCATGGACACGGGGCTGATTGCGCTAAAAATTCAAAGAGCAATCGGAAGACAGGTCTATCTCATCTGCATCATACTCGTGGTAGGCTTCTTTGCTGCGATATGGCTCGTCAACCTCGCGGCGAATCCCCTCGGCGATCTCCTCGCTTATGCAGTGGGTCGCGCGCGCGGTGAAAATGGAGCCTCGGACGACAAACTGCTATCGCGCGACGACGAGGTCGGACACCTCGCCAACCTCTTCTTCTATGTTTCTGAGGGTAAAGAGACGAATAGACGAATAGACGAATAGACGAATAGACGAACCCCGCCCAGCCACCCAAAACCTTCTGGATTGCGGCTTAAAGCATGCCGCAATGACGATGGTTGGGACTGATTGATGATTCGTAGATTCGCTGATTCGTAGATTCGCTGATTCGTAGATTCGCTGATTCG
>VXRD01000070.1 GCA_009838845.1 Gemmatimonadota bacterium
TTTCCGGGCTGGACAGGTTCCCTAATGGTTTTTTTTTTTTTTGGCTCAAACATTTTTTAAATTTTTGTTTTATAGTATATATTGTTGAATCTCTACAAAGATGTGACCATGGAGAAGATATGCTAAATAAAAAAATAGAACGCTGGGGGCTGTGGCTCGGTCCGATAATTGGGCTGGGAGTTATAGTCTTTGGAGATCTCAAGCCTGGGCATCCGGAGGTGACACATACGGCAGGTGTGGCCTGCTGGATGGCGGTTTGGTGGATGACAGAGGCCGTGCCTTTGGCTGCGACGGCACTGTTGCCCGTGGTGCTGTTTCCCCTGCTGGGTATTATGAGCGGGCAAGAGGTTGCGCCACTTTATTTGAATCATATTATTTTTTTGTTTGTCGGTGGTTTTATGGTGGCATTGGGCATGCAACGCTGGAATTTACACCGGCGAATTGCCCTGCGCTTGCTGCTCCTTTTTGGAGGGTGTCCCCGATGTATCCTGACGGGTTTTATGCTGGTAACGGCGTTTTTGTCCATGTGGATTTCCAATACGGCGACAACGATGATGATGGTGCCTATTGCGCTTGCAATTGTGGTTAGAATGGAAGAGCAGGGTGTGGCATCTGGTTCTTTTGGCACGGCGGTGTTTCTGGGGGTGGCTTATGCGGCTTCAATTGGTGGGAGTGCAACGCTTGTGGGTACGCCGACCAATTTGTCTTTTGTGAGGATTTTATCGATTCATTTTGCAGAAGTTCCCGAGATTTCATTTGCGATGTGGTTTGCTTTTGCTCTGCCTCTGGCATGTGTGATGCTCGTTTGTGCGTGGGGTGCGCTTTGCCTTGTTTTTGGCATTCGCGGTCGCGGCGATGATATTGATCTGAGTGTGGTGCGCGCGCAATATGCCGAGTTGGGGCCGATGTCATTTGCCGAGAAGGTCGTGCTGGCCGATTTTGTATTGTTGGCGCTGTTGTGGTTGTCGAGACGCCCCATTCAAATTGGCGATTGGACGCTGCCGGGCTGGTCTCAGTTTTTCGAATCTGGCGGATTGATAACCGATGGGTCGGTTGCTATGGCAATGGCTCTGATTTTATTTGTCGTGCCCGCGCGGGATGGCGCGAAATCCAGGGTGATGGATTGGCAAACGGCTGGCAATGTGCCCTGGCATATTGTTTTGCTGATTGGCGGTGGATTTGCTCTGGCAAGTGGGTTTAAGGAGTCGGGGTTGTCGCTCTGGTGCGCGCAGCAGTTGGAGGGTATGGGGCGCTTGCATCCTCTGTTTTTGGTCGGTGGTTTGTGTGTGATGATGACTTTTTTGACAGAGTTGACTTCCAATACGGCAACGGCAGAGATGTTTCTTCCGGTTTTAGCGGCGTTATCTGTGGCGGTGGGTCTCAATCCATTGTTGCTGATGATTCCAGCCACGTTGTCGTGTTCTTGTGCGTTTATGTTGCCGGTAGCTACGCCGCCCAATGCAATTGTGTTTGGCACGGATAGAATTTCTATGCGCGATATGGCGCGCGTGGGCGTGGGGTTGAATTTAATAGGGGCTGTGATGATTACTGCTGCGATTGCTGTTGTTGGTCGCGTTGTGCTGGGTATTGAACTTGGGGTGATGCCCGATTGGGCGAAAATTCAATAGGCGGGAGGTAGCGTCAATCCGCGACCTGTGACTCGCGGGTTGCAATGCGCGATAGTATTTCGCCATTGCGCGTGAGGTCTTGCGCCCGTACCATGCGCGCATAGAGTCCATCTCGGTCGATGAGGGAACTGTGGTTGCCCGTTTCGACCACGCGCCCTTCGTCGATTACAGCAATGGTGGGTGACCGGCGCACAGTGGAGAGGCGATGGGCAATGACGAGGGTGGTGCGATTTTGCGTGAGGCGATAAAGGGCTTCTTGAATAAGTGCCTCGGTTTCAACGTCCACAGAAGATGTGGCTTCATCAAGGATGAGGATGGGGGCGTCTTTAAGCAGTGCTCGGGCTATGGAGAGGCGTTGTTTTTCACCGCCGGATAATCGCACGCCTCGTTCTCCAATCACGGTGTCATATCCTTTGGGCAGGTCGCGAATAAAGGCATGGGCATTGGCTGCTTGTGCGGCTTCTCGAACTGTGCGTTCGGTCGCATCTGGACGACCAAAGATCAGATTTTCATATACTGTGCCGTGAAATAAAAAGACGTCTTGAAGGACTGAGGCGATATTTTGGCGCACAAAAGAGAGGGGTAGATCGCGCAGGTCATATCCGCCAATGCGAACCGCGCCTTGTTGGGGGTCATAAAATCGGGGCAAGAGGTTGGCAAGGGTTGATTTGCCCGCGCCCGTGGGTCCGACGAGTGCGAGAATATCTCCTTCATCAATGTACAGGTCAATGTCGTGTAAGACGGGTGTGTTGGGATCATAGCCAAATGTGAGTGCGTCAATGTCGATATCCCATGTGATGGTTTTGGGCACGGTTACACCGGGCGCATCGGTAATTTCCGGACGGATGGCGAGGAGTTGAAAAACGCGTTCTGTGCTGGCGGCGGCTTTTTGCAATACATCGTTAAAAGATGCCAGTTGCAAAAAAGGCTGGTAGATGTGGCCCATATAGACAATGAAGACAAATAGATCAGCTACCGAGATGCTGTCGCTGAGGGCCATGTTGCCACCGCTCCAGATGACGAGTACAATGCCCAGTCCACCTGTGGCTTCAATGATGCCAGCGGGCAGGAGCGAGACTGTGTTGGCTTTGATCAAGCGGTCGTGAAAGGTGGCACTGCGGTGGGTTACCTGGTGGGCGCATTCCCGCTCGCGAGCAAATGATTTGATGACGGCAATGCCCGACATGTTATCCTGTACGAGGGCGGCGAGTTCGGAGAGCCGTTCGCGCACTGCATGCCACATGGCGCGCACTTTGGATACATAGCGATATACGAGAAATGCCATGAGCGGAATGGGCAATATGGCGATGAGGGCGAGTTCCGGGTTGAGGTAAAAGAGCACGGCGATCATGGATATGGGGATAACCGTGGCGAGCGCGGTTTCGGGTATGCCGTGTGCAATAAAGTCTTCGATGGCTTCGATGTCGTTGATGGAGCGAGCCATGAGATTGCCGGTGCGCTGGCGATTGAAAAAGCTATGGGATAGGTTTTGCAGGTGCTTGTACACGCGCGTCATAAGCGCGTGCATCACGCGATAGGCAGTGACGTGGGAAAAGAAGCCATAACCATAACGGGAGACACCGCGAAGCAGGTAAATTCCAAGGAGTAAGAGGCTGACTTCTATGAGGTCCCCTGCGGGTTTTGCTTCGGTGAGCCACTGGATGAGTTTGCGGATGAGCAATGGTGGGATCAGATTGGCCGCTGCAAAGATAAGTCCACAGGCGATGCAGCATGCCATAAAGAGACGGCGACCTTCGAGCAGGTCGTAGATTTGTTTGATAAAGGTCATAAATCTGTTGTGGGTTGAGGTTCGTTGTGGCTGTGACCCAAACCTATTATTTGATGGCGTAGAAGTCAAGAGAATAGAACGGAGAGAAAGACTATGGTGATTAAAACAGAGGAAGAATTGATCGATCAGATGACGACTCCATCGCCCGAAGTGGTCGAGGCTGTGTCAAAGTTAGATGGTCCCGTGATGATTTTGGGTATCGCGGGAAAGATGGGACCGACTTTGGCAGAGTTGCTGCTGCGAGCCGGTGCAGATGAGGTGATTGGCGTGTCGCGGTTTTCCAATCCGCTGGATCGGGATGATCTGGAGGCGCGGGGTATTGCGACGATCAAGTGCGATTTGCTGGACGATGAGGGGCTGGCGCGGTTGCCTCGCGTGCCGTATCTCTATTTGATGGCCGGGCATAAGTTTGGGGCAACGGGCAACGAGCCGTTGACCTGGGCGATGAATGCGGCATTGCCCGCAAAAGTCATGCAACAATTTCCAGATTCGCGTATTGTTTATGTGTCTTCTGGCAATGTTTACGAATTTGCTTCGGTGACGGGTTCGGGTGCTCAGGAGGATGCTGCTGTCGATCCGATTGGCGAATACGCCATGTCCCGGCTGGGCGGTGAACGGCTTGCCGAGTTTTATTGCAAAGAGAATCAAACGCCTCTGGCAATTGTGCGTTTGTTTTACGCGACTGAGTTGCGCTATGGCATCATTTTGGATATCGCCGAGAAGATTAAATCCGAGACGCCTATTGATCTGTCTATGGGCCATGTCAACCAGATATGGCAGGGCGATGCGAATGCGTATTTGGCGCGGATGTTTCCGCTTTGTGCATGTCCTGCACGGGTGGTGAATATGACGGGTAGGGATGTGTTGTCGGTGCGCGATTTGGCGTTGCAGTTGGGCGAATATTTTGGTATTGATCCCGTGTTTGAAGGCGAAGAGCGCGAGACGGCATTGTTGGGCGATGCAGGGGTGCTGTTTGAGGAGATGGGGGCGCCGCGGGTTCCCGTTGAAGAAATTATCTTGTGGGTTGCAAGCTGGGTTATGAGCGATGGACGCACGCTGGGCAAACCGACCAAATACGAGTCGAGGACAGGGGCGTTTTAGAAGGAGGACAGGACCATGATAAAAGCAGGGATTTCAGAGGTGAATATCACGCCGCCAGTGGGGATTTCAATGTGCGGATTTGCCGCGCGCGAAGGGCCATCTGAGGCGATACACGACGAGTTGTACGCCAGGGCACTGGTGCTGGATGACGGCGAAACGCAGGTCGCAATTGTGGGGGCTGATGTGATCAGTTTTGCACCGGATCTGGTCACTCGGATCCGAGAGATAGTTGAGCATTCCGTCGGGATTCCGGGGGGACATATTTTGCTCAATGGGTCTCATTCCCATTCGGGACCCTCTGTGATGGCTTTCCGGTGTATGGGCGACCGCGATGTAGCTTATGAAGATGTGTTGTGCCGCAAGATTGTTGGGGCAATTAAAATGGCGGTCGAAGGATCGATACCCGCATCACTTTCGCAGGGGCGAGCACCCGTGCGTATTGCACATAACCGCAGAGAGATGCGCGACGGACGCATCGTGCTGGGCCATCATCCCAAAGGTCCCGAAGCCCCCTGGGTCGATGTGGTGCGCGTAGATACAGCAGGCGGTGTGCCTGTGGCTGTTGTATTCGCGACTGCGGCGCATCCCGTGAATTTAAATGCGCTGTCGATCAGTGCAGAGTTTCCGGGATATGCCGCGCAGTTTGTGCGGGATAATTTGGCGATGCCTCTGTTTTTGCAGGGTTGTTGTGGGGATATTAACTGTGCGCCAAAGGACGGGAAGTTTGAGGGGTGCGAGTTGTTGGGTACGCGTCTGGGCGCGGCAACTGTGACGGCTGCGTTGTATGCCGAGAGGCTGGAGGGCGATGTGCTGGCGGTGAATAATCGGGTTGTCGAATTGCCTCTTATGGTACCCGATGTCGATGAAGCAGAGCGTGCACTTGCAGATGCCAAAGCGAATTTGCAACGCGTGCGAGAAGATAAAAATATAACGCCCTACCGACGCCGCCAACAATTCGAAGGGATGGTCGGGTGGGCAAAGGATTATGTGCGGGCTGCGAGAAGAGGCGGAAGTCCAACGGAGTCATTTGAGATTCAGACCATACATATTGGCAATTTGGCAGTGGTGGGGTATCCGGGGGAGATGTTTGTCGATTACCAGTTGTTTTTAGATGATGCTTCTCCTTGTGATAAAACGATTGCACTGGGATATACCAATGGGTGTATTGGGTATGTTCCGACTGCCGATGCCTATCCTGTTGGTGGATACGAAGTCGAACAAGCTTTTAAGTATTATGGAACATTAATGATAGGTGCGGAGTGTGAAGATATGATTAAAACGACGACTGTCGAAATGCTGAGAGAGATGTAAAAAGAATCTATATATTGTATAATAAAGCATTTATACCACTTGAAATTGTAGAAAATGCTTGACAAATAGTGCGTATTATCATAGATATATTTTTTGGGAGAGTATTTATTTTTTGTTGGTTCTCTATAAGCACGGGTTATGTGTACACCGAGAGCCACCACATCTCATCAAGCCATATGCCGACAGTACACATGGTACGGGGAGCCATTATCGGTACTGTTGTGGAGTCTCAATGTATCGAAACGTTTTCTATATGGTGCTGCTGGTCGTGCTTTTTCCCCTTTCGGGATACGCGCAATCAGATGTCGATATTGATTTTGACGATAACGGTGTTGTTGATCTGCAAGATCTTTTGGCTCTGACCGAAGCCTTTGGTACAAATGATGCGAAGTATGATTTGCACCCGGATGGCGTGGTTAATTTTAAAGATCTTATCATTTTTGCCAGTGCGTACAATCAGGAAGATACTTCTGACCCCGTCACCGAGGAAGTCGAGGAGCAAGAAGCCTCTGCTCAGGTCGAATTTTTTGAGCTTTTGACGCCGAATAGCCGGCCAAATGATCTGGCGATTGACTCTCGAGGGTATATATGGTTTACAGAGATGGGGGCCAATGCAATTGGCCGATTAGAGCCGCGCACAGATATGATTCGCCGATTTTCTTTGACCACGCCGGGTGCGCAACCACACAGTATTGCTCTCGACAGTCAGGGGCACGTCTGGTTTTCAGAAATTGCCGCCAACCGCATTGGCCTCCTGGATCCCTTCTCCGATGATATTCAGGAGTTCACTGTTCCGACTCCGGGCAGTCGGCCAATGAGTTTGAAATTTGACGACCAATGGAAGCTCTGGTTTATCGAGAGTGGAGCCGATCGCATTGCGCGGCTGGATCCGGTCACCGAGACGATAGAAGAATTTTCAATTGGTGAGGAAGATATCACACTTGGTTCGCTTCAGATAGATGATGGCGGGCGGGTCTGGTTCGTCAATCACGAACAAAGTCAGCTGGGTATGCTCGATCCCGATACTGAAGAGATTACCACCTATTCGCTTCCAGATAGCGGTTTTGCTATTGGGCAAATGGGATTGGATTCAATAGGGAGGATGTGGTTTACGGATACGGATTCGACAAGGCTGGGCATGTTTGATTCTATCACCAGGCAAACGCGTTTTTTCCGGTTTCCCGAAAAGATGGAATCTCCACATGCTTTGCAGGTCGATTCGAATGATCGCGTGTGGATCGGTGGACAATCGTCGGGATGGCTGACCAGTTTTAGTTTGCAAGATACAACGTTTACGCTCTATGAGATTTCCGATGATGATGTTGAGGTCAAAAACTTGCGCATTGATCGCAGAGGTGTTGTCTGGATTGTCGATTCAGAGGGGAATCGAATTGGACGGATTGAAACATCTGATTAATGGTTTATCCCATCGCCAGAGGAAATTTAGATTTTAAGGACGAGCGGGAATCGGTCTGCAAGCAAAGCACTCTAAATATAGAGTGCTTTTTTATTTAAAAAGGCGTTGACACACCGGATAGGGCATACTATATACGGTTTATGCGCTAAAGTTATACAGGGTCAACGGTTATGAAATCTTGCAATACCATTTTTTGTTTTGCTCTTATCGGGTTGCTGGTTTTGCCATGTGATGCTGATCAGTTGGTGTTGATGTCGCCACATTCAGATGAGATCCAAAACGAGTTTGAGTCGGCTTTTGTGGCTTTTTATAAAGAGACCACAGAGCGAGATGTGCGGGTAGAGTGGCTCGATATTGGCGCGGGCACGAGTTCGATTTTGCGTTATATCAAATCGGAATTTGGGCGGTCGCCAGAGGGTATTGGCATCGATATTTTTTTTGGCGGAGGCACCGCGCCTTATGTAGATTTGTCTGAGCGCGGGCTGTGCCAACCCTATCGGTTGTCCGATGCTGCGCTCAATCGATTGCCCGCGCAGATTGGGGGGGTTCCGCTTTACGATTCGGCCTATCAATGGTATGGTGCAACGCTGTCGGGTTTTGGCATTGTGTATAATCGGCGCGTGATTGAAATTTTGAATTTACCCCTCCCCCAAACCTGGGCAGATTTGGGCGCGCCGGAATTGTTTTCGTGGGTTGGTTCGGGCGATCCGCGCAAGAGTGGCAGCGTTCACATGGCTTATGAATTGATTTTGCAGGCTTATGGCTGGGAAAGAGGATGGGAAGTGATTACCACAATGGGGGCCAATGTGCGAAATTTTGGACAAGGTGGCTCTTATGCCCCCAGGGAAGTCGCTGTGGGCGAAGTGGCTTATGGTTTGTCTATTGACTTTTATGCATGGGCACAAGTCGCAGAAGTGGGCGATGAATACGTGGGCTTTGTGATGCCCGATAATTTGACCATTGTCAATCCCGATGGCATCGCCATCTTAAAGGGTGCGCCAAACCTGGAGGTGGCACAGGTATTTTTGGAGTTTGTGATGTCCGATGCGGGGCAGAAGCTCTGGTTTTTGAAAAAGGGCGTGCCGGGCGGTCCTGTCAATAAGCAGTTGAACCGATTTACCGTATTGCCAGATCTGTACACGCGCTATCAAAGTGATGCTGCGGTGACGTTAAATCCCTTTGAATGGCGTTCCGATTTGATATATGATGCTGAACTGGGTAGCGGGCGCTGGCGCGTGTTGAACGATTTGATCGGCGTGATGGTCATTGACTCACAGCGGGCATTGCAAGCTACCTGGAAGGACGCGATGACAGATGGCGTGTCAGAAGAAGAACGCAAGAAGCTGTCATCTGTACCTATTTCTGAGGCTGAAGCACTGAAGTTGGAGCAGTTGTGGGGAGATGCCGAGATGCGCAATCGCACAATGGCTGACTGGACGGATTTTGCGCGCGACAAATACGGTGCTCGCGATGTGCCTTTGTCTGTGCGTATTACCAATGCGATTACTCTGTTTTTCCCCATGGGTATTGCCTGCTGTGTGGTGGCTTATTTGTGGCGTTTGCGCAGGAATTAAAAAGAGTGAGATATGTTCGGAATCAGGCTGGAAAATGTGACCAAGCGTTTTGACAATGTTCTGGCATTGGATCGCATCAATCTGGAAATTGACGCGGGGGAGTTCTTTTTTTTGCTGGGTCCCTCTGGTTGTGGCAAAACCACGTTGTTGCGCATTTTGGCGGGTTTTGAGCAGCCCGAGAGTGGTCGGGTGATTTTTGATGAACGCGATGTGACTCCTGTACCTCCGCACGAGCGCAATACGGGTATGGTGTTTCAGAATTATGCGTTGTGGCCTCACATGACGGTCTGGAAAAATGTGGAATACGGCCTCACCATGCGCAATATGTCGCAGCACGAGCGCGACCAAAAGGTGAGGCGCGCTCTGGAAATGGTTCAGATGAGCGGTTATGCCGAGCGGTCGCCCAATCAGCTTTCGGGGGGGCAGCAACAGCGCGTGGCTCTGGCGCGGGCACTTGTCATAGAACCGGGTGTTGTGCTGCTGGATGAGCCGCTTTCCAATCTGGATGCGCGATTGCGGTTGGAAATGCGCGAGCAGTTACAGGATTTGCAGCGGACTTTGGGTGTTACGATGATTTATGTGACACACGATCAAAAAGAAGCGCTGGCAATGGGTGCGCGCATTGCGGTTATGCAGATGGGCAAGGTGGCGCAAATCGGTACGCCTCGGGATGTTTACAGGCAACCGATCACGCGCTTTGTCGCGGATTTTATTGGCGAGATCAATTTGATTTCTGGGGAGATAAAATCTGTGGGATCCGAGGTGATCGCTGCAACAGATGTGGGGAATATTCGCGGACAGGCGGGATATGAGAGTGTTCAGGTGGGGGATCAGGTGTTGTGCGCGATTCGGCCCGAGGCAATGGATTTTCTTTCGGATGAATCTGGGACGGCGGATAATGTCATTTTTGGGCGCGTGCGGCGTGCGATTTATCTGGGTGAAGTCGAGCAATTTTTTGTTGAATTGGCGAGCGGCGATCAGATCAAACTGATTAAGTACGGCGCGACTGTGCAGCACGCACAACCCGGCGATGAGGTGCGACTGGGGTTTTCGAAGCAGCAGGTGGTTGTGTTGCGCGATGAATCGGAGGACCGCGATGAGGCGGTTTGATCTCAATTTGCCCACGCTCATTTTTCTGGTGGGGTTGATCGGCTTTTTTGCCTTGTTTTTGTTTTATCCCCTGTGGTATGCCTTTGTGCAATCGCTGGTGGTCGATGGCAGGTTTACGTTTGCGTTTTACGAATTGATGGTGAAGAGTCCGGTTTATCAAGAGGCCATTCTCAATAGTTTTCGGCTGGGGATGATTACGACTATTGCGACTACGTTGCTCAGTTTGCCTCTGGCGTTTTTGCTGGTGCGATACAATTTTGCGGGCAAAGGGTTTCTCAATGGTTTGATTCTGGTGCCTATGGTTTTGCCCCCGTTTGTAGGGGCGATAGGCATGAAACAGATGTTTGCACGTTTTGGTTCTATCAATTTGCTGCTTCTGGATTTGGGACTTATCGATCAGCCGGTAGATTGGTTTGGCGGTGGTGGTTTTGTGGGCGTGGTGATTTTAGAGGTGCTGCATCTCTATCCCATTATGTATCTCAATGTGGCCGCTGCGCTTGCCAATGTCGATCCGAGCCTGGAAGAGGCGGCGCGCAATATGGGCAGTAGCGGGTTTCGCCTTTTTCGCACGGTGACATTTCCACTGATGTTGCCGGGCTATTTTGCCGGGGCGATTATTGTTTTTATCTGGGCGTTTACCGATTTGGGGACGCCGCTTATTTTCAATTACCGCCAGGTTGTAGCGGTCGAGATTTTCAATTCTATTGAGGATATTAACGAAAATCCGATGGCTTACGCGCTCGTTGTCTTCGTGTTGCTGTTGACGGTTTTTTTCTTTTATCTGTCAAAGGCGACGCTGGGCAATCGCCGCTATGAGATGATTGCGCGAGGGTATATCAGTTCGGGATCGCGCCCCGCTTCTCGCGGGATGACTGTGTTGATTTACGCCGCGATGTTGTCGCTTACGGGCATTGCTCTGATTCCGCATTTGAGTGTGTTTTTGACGTCTATTGCCGAGCGCTGGTTTATGGCTGTGCTGCCCCAGGAGACGACCGGGCGATTTTATGCGATGGTTTTTGAACACCCGATGTCTCTGTCCAGTATTGAGATGAGTCTGATATTGAGTGTGTTGAGTACGACGCTGGATGTTGTGTTGGGGATTGCTATTGCGTATTTGCTCACGCGCACGCGCATTCCGTATAAGGGCGTTTTAGATGCGGTGGCGATGCTGCCCTTAGCTCTGCCCGGTCTGGTGCTGGCTTTTGGGTATCTGGCGGGGTATTCGGGTACTTTTTTGGATGCGCGGCACTATCCCGTGCCACTGCTGGTTATTGCCTATGCGGTGCGGCGGTTGCCCTATATGGTGCGCGCGGCGTATGCGGGTTTTCAGCAGACGAGTGTGACGCTGGAAGAGGCGGCTCAGAATTTGGGGGCTTCCCGATTGCGCACGCTTTTTCAAATTACATTTCCACTGATTTTAGCCAATCTGGTGGCTGGCGGTATTTTGTGTTTTGCGTTTGCAATGCTCGAGGTGAGCGATAGTTTGATTTTGGCGCTCAAGGACGAATACTATCCCATCACAAAAGCGATTTACGCGCTTATGGGGCGCATTGCAGATGGGGCGTATTTGGCCAGTGCGATGGGTGTTTTTGGTATGGTGTTGCTGATTGTGAGTTTGTTTTTGGCCGGGCGATTTTTAGGCAGGCGCATGGGCGAGTTGTTCCGCGCCTAAAAACGTAGAGGGCTTGTGATGAATTTATGGAGATGGATAATTATTTTTATAAACGTTGTAATTGGGATGGTTAACGTTGCGATGGCACAGAATACACCGTGGCACTACAGTTTTGAGGAAACGACGCTGTCGGCGGCCTATCGGGCAGATGCGGGTAGTCAGGTTTCGCTTTCGGCGAGACGTTATAAGGCGGGGCATCAATCTCTGAAGTGGGCATGGCAGAATAATGGGCGGCTTGTGTTCACGGATCCGGCAACACAACGCAATCGGACGCTGAACGGTTTTCGGGCGTGGGTGTACAACGAGGAGGCGCTCGATGAGGTGCTGGCATTTGGGTTTGGTACGGAATCTGAGTTGTCGGCAAATAATCCGCGTTACCGGTTTGAGTTTGGTTTGAATTTTACGGGCTGGCGAGCGATGTGGATCAATTTGCAAGAGGATGCGCGGAATAATTCTTATACGGGTCCGAGAAATGGGCGTGTGACGGCGTTTGAAATCCGTGCGCCGAATGGTGGAACTGTGTATCTGGATCTGGTGGAATTGGTGGAGAGAATTCATTTCAGGCGATCTCCCGATGCGCAGGTTCCATTTGTCAATGCGAATGGAGCAGATAGGAGCCGCGAATATCGATGGAGTCAAAACAGGTTGCCGGGTCCTCTTCCTTCGCAGATTACTGATGAAGAGAGACAGGCTTTTGAGACGATTGTCCGGCGATATGAGGCGTGGGTTCTGGGCGACGGGGTGAAGGATGATCAGCGGGAGCCTGTGAGGATTCGGCTCAATGAACTTACAGCATACATAAGGCGCGGGCATCGCAATCTCGCAGATTACGAGATTCGGCGGGAAGATGACCGCATTTTGGGAAAGCCTCTGTTTGCAGCCCTTTCACCCTACAGGCCCTATTTTCAGAGTGTTTTTCAAAATGTTTTGTTGCGTCTGGTGCTGGATTATCGGTTGAATGGCAATGAGGAGGCCAAAGATCGCGTGATAGATGTTTTCGATTATCTGCACGATCAGGGTTGGGCAGAAGGCAGTGGTGTTGGCGCGTTGCATCACGAGTTTTTGCGGATTGCGAGCTATGCCCATGCGGTGTATTTGATGCGGGATATTTTGGGTGATACGAATCGACTGGAACGAGAATTGGCGAGTTTGAAATGGTATAGCATGTTTGGCGAGTTGTATGAACAGACCTGGGATCCGGGCACGAATGCAGATTTTTTGCGTTCGGTGGCGATGTATCGGTTGTTGTGCATTTTGATGATGGACGATTCGCCTGAGAAGGTGGCAAATATGCATCGCTATATTGTATGGCTCAATAATGCGCTGGATATTGCGCCGGGGTGGTTGGATACGATTAAGCCGGATTTTGTGGGTTTTCATCACCGGGGCATCTATGCCAATGCGTATGCGCCAAATGCTTTTCACGTGGCTTCCGTTCTGGTGTATTTGTTGCACGATACGCCTTTTGCAGTTGCGGATGATAAGCGCGATAACTTGAAGCAGGCACTGTTAACAGCCAGAGTTATGACGAATACGTATGATATTTCAACGGCCATTAACGGGCGCTTTCCGCTTAATACAACGGTAACGGATGGTCTTTTGCCGGCGTATATGTATGTGGCTTTGAGTTATCCTTCGGTGGATGCGGAATTATCGGGCGCGTTTATGCAGCTTTGGAGACCTCAATCGCAGTTGCTGATAGAAGGTTTGTTTGAACAGGTAGCTTCTCGGATCATGTATTTGCACACGCCGGGTGCGATGCAGATGATGGCGGATTTTGCAAGTGCGGGATACCCACCTATTGCTGTGCCTTCTGGACATTGGACATTGCCTTATGGCGCGTTGTCCATTCATCGGCGTGGAGACTGGATGGTGAGCATGAAGGGATGGAGCAAATACGTGTGGGATTACGAGTCGTCATCTGGCGGAGAAAATCAACTCGGTCGTTATTTGAGCTATGGTTCGATGCTGATTTACGCGAGTGGCGATCCGGTCACGCGTGAGGCGAGTGGGATTGTTCGGGATGGATGGGATTGGAGTATGTGGCCCGGTACGACGGTGATTCGCCTGAGTCATGAGCAGCTCAAACACGAGGGGCGCGATCGCAATTTTTCGGATGAGACTTTTGTGGGTGGGGTGAATATTGAAGGGCAAGACGGTGTGTTCGCGCTGAAGTTGCACGATACGAGATTCAATACGAGTTTTTGGGCGGTTAAGACGGTGTTTTGTTTTGACGATGTGCTTGTTTGCCTGGGGTCTGGTATTAAGAATGATGATGGGGGGCATGCGACGGTGACGCCGCTGTTTCAGGCGGCTATTTCTGAGGATTGGCCTACGGGAGTGAATGGGGAGCGTGTGCGTGCGATTCCTTATGCGTTTTCGGGGACAAAGGGGCAGAGGGCCTGGGTAATGGATTCACGGGGCAATGGGTATGTGATTCCAGATGGGGGCGACTTGCGGGTGCAGCGCCAGGTACAAACTCCTGGAGATTTTGGCAGCGAGGGTGGTACAGGAACTTTTGAACTGGCGTATCTGGATCACGGTCCTATGCCTCAGGGTGCGTCATATCACTATGCCGTGCTGGTTCAGAGGTCGCCGGATAGGGTGCGTGCGTTTGCAAGTGCGCCGGAATACGATGTGTGGCAGCGAGATGGTGAGGCACATATTGTGCATCATCGGGGGATGAAGATGACGGGCTACGCGCTGTTCGATAAGGATGCGAGGCCGACAAATGGAGTTGTTGTGGCTGTGTCTTTGCCGAGTTTGGTTATGACCCGCGAGATAGGTGATGTGGTATTGCTTTCTGTTGCTGATCCGGATTTTGGGTGGAGCTGGGAGATCCAAACACCGCATCGGCAGGATGGTTCGCTAATTGTCAATCAGCCGAGTGAGCCGCGGAAGGTAGAGGTGACAGTGCGCGGGAAATGGCGTCTGGACCAGTCCTATGACCTTGCAGAGATTGTAGAGGAAAGCGAGGATCAGACGATTGTGGCGTTTACATGTCAGGATGGCGAGAGCGTAGAGGTGAAACTGATATCGGGAATAAGTGTGAGTGTTGCAAATCTGGATTTTGATGGGGACGGTGTGATCGGCATAGGGGATTTTTTGCTTTTTGCCAGTAAGTTTGGTCTGTCAGAGGGTGATGCGGGTTTTGAAGCAAAATACGATCTGGATGGCAATGGCATAGTGGGAATCAGCGACTTTCTGATTTTTACACAGGGATTTGGCAAATCGGTGGGTGGAAAACCCGTGGCGCTTAGAAATGGGAGTGGAAGATTGGGGTCGTGACAGTTTGTTGCTTTAATAAAAAAGCCGCCACATTGCGTGGCGGCTTTTTTGTTTTTACTTACTGTGCGACTTGTCCCAGATGGGTTTTACTTTTTCGATGACTTCGGCATCGGTCGGGCTGAATGCGACGATGTTTGTAAATTCTTCAGCTTCAACCCCAAGTTCCTCCAGGAACTTTCTGTCAGCGGGTCACGGATAGACGTAGTCACCGATGCAGCCTCGCAATTTGGCGCGGGCTTTATCCGTAATGCGCGGGAGCCAGGGCATGTCGCCCATGTAAAGCTGACGGCTGCGCGGTCTAAAATCGACGGCGGAACTGAGTTTGTCCATTGATTCCTCCTTCAGGTATAATGGCTTTTACGTGTCATAACATAGTGATTTTGGTGATGGATAGCAAGTCAGAAAGTAAGGGTGTATGTACTCAGAGTTGTGTCGCCGTATTTTTTTTGTCGGGAGAGGGTGACGTTGGGAAGGGATTTGGGTAGCGTTGTACGAGAGGCGTGTTGGACGAGAATGCGGGCGTTGGGCGCGAGTATCGGAGATGTTGCGAGGCGGGTGAGTATGGTGCAGGACATAGGGTGTCCGTCTAATTGTTGGTGATAGGGAGGGTCGAGGTAGATGATGTCGAATAGGGCTTTTGCATGCGCGAGTTGGGGCAGGAGTTTTTGCGCGGGACGCGCGTAAAGATAGATGCGGTCGTTGAGATGCCAATTGTCTATGAGCTGTGCGATAAAGCGGTTGCAGCGGCGGTCGGGTTCATTGATGACTACCTGAGCACCGCGGCTACAGGCTTCGAGGCCGATTTGACCAGAGCAGGAGAAGAGATCGAGGAAATATTTGCCGCAGAGGATTTCGCCCAGGGAAGAGAATACGGCTTTTTTGACAAAGTCGGATGTGACGCGGGCATTGCCGTGCTTTTTGTTGTTAAAGGGGATGCGGCGGCCCTTAAATTCGCCAGCGATGATGCGCATAAGAGTGTGTTTTAATTTCCATACCGGAAGCGCACTTCGCGTTCGACGCTCTTGCCAGTGACCAGGTCGGTTACGATGATTTCGAGTGCGTTGACACCGGGTCTGACTTTGTTGAGCACGATTTCGACGTATTCGCGCTCGTCGGCGTCGCGTCCCGTGAGTTCGTTGGTGATGGCCACCTGAGGTTTGCTGGCTCTAAAGATGGTTCGCAACCCCGTGGCCACTGCGCCAAATACGCCAACGGCGGGCATGGCACTGGAGCGAATGCGGTATTCGGTTTTGTAACGAGTTTGTCCAAAGGTGTCTTTGGTCAGGTTGTAGATTTCAAAGTAGGCATAGACATTTTGCGTTGCGGCATAACTGCGCGTGGGCATGGGAATGATCCACACGTCTTCTTTTAGGAATTTTGTCGCGCCTTCTTCCGCAATGTTCGAGGCCAGTTGAATTTCGCTGACCTGAAGCTCTGGGATCTGGTAGTCTCTGACCTGGAGTTCTTGTCGGTAGAGTCCGGTGCGTCCAGAGATGAGGTCTTTCATTTGTACTTGAAGTTCGTATTTGCCGGGCGGTACCTGTGTCTTGATGATTTCAGGCACAAAAGCACCCTGTTCGGTTGTGCTGGGTACTTGTGCGCCGCGATAGGCGAACTCATCGGTTGTGCGATAGATGGATGTATGACCTTCATTTGCCAGCGCAACGGCCAATTGTACGTGTATGAAACTCGAATCGGCTTCTTGCTCAATTTCGACCTGCTCGGGTGGGATGCCGTAATAAATCTCGAGATTGGTTTGCCCGTCGGGTCCGCGGAAGTGCGCCAGATCATAGTAGAAATTGAGTATGTCGCCGGGAAGTCCAGGGCGATAGAAGTCGGGCGAAGTCGATACGGCTTGCTGATAGATGACTTCGGGTGTGTGTTCGGTCATGCTGGCGATATACGCGATGGCGTCGGGATCTTCGGTTGTGGCTTCGGGCAATGGGGCAAAGTCATAGCGTCCATTGCCCCATTCGTCGGTAAACGTAATCTCTATGCCCCCATTGATCTGAATATAGGTCCAGGTTTCCCAGGGCACGGTATCGATTTCACTGCCAATGGTAACAGGTGAATAGCGGCCAAATTGCAAGCGGGTGTTGAGTTGCCCGGTTTGCTCATCGAGGACGCTTTCGATGGTGCCATCGCGGTCAAATGGATTGCGCTCAAAACCGAGTCTGAAGTCCGCAGCCTCACCGCCTTCGGCCTCGGGGAGTTCGGCCATACTTTCATCGGCAGCTTCGCCGGCTTCTTCGGCCGTAAAATTCTCGTCGGCGATGTCCATAGGATCGTCTTGTTCAAAGAGGGAGCCTGTTTCGCGGCTGGTGCGAATGGGAAAGACGGGACCTGTGAAGGTGAAGAAGGCCGCTTCAGGACCGTAGATGTCAACGGCCATCTGCGTGCGCACCCGCTCTACTTCGGCGGTCTGGACAAAGTTGCGATCATTGGAGCGCGAGCGGTAGTCGGGTTCGCCATATCGAATATAAACAGCACCCCGTTCATCCCAGGGATAGACATTGGACGAATAATAGGTGCGCGCATACCAGGTGCGGCGGTAGTGTTCGATGACGCGCTCGTTGAGTTTGGTGAGGATGTCTGGGTCGCGCCGTGCCCAGAATTGCTCGCGATATGCCTGTTGTTCGGGTCCCGGTGTGGCGGCGTGGTATTCCTGGAGTTCTGTATCTGAGGCAACGTAGGCAATATCGGTGTAGTGTGCGCGTTCACTGCCTTCGATGTTGGCGAGATAGCGCTCGAAGAGTTCGAGAGCTTTTTGCGCCTCGTCGTTGTAAAAATGACTCTGTGCAACAATGGGCAAGAGCGGAACGACGTCGGGATTTGCCGAGAGGTAAGGGGCAATATGTTCGAGAATTTTGTCAAATGCTTTGGCCTGTACACAGGCTAAACCGTAATAATAAAGGCCCTCGGGATTATCGGGCTCGAGTTCGACGTATTTCTGATAATACTTCATGGCCCTGGTGTGGTCTTCTTGAAATCGCTCATAGACTTCGCCGAGCAAGCGATAGGCCGGACCGTAGTTGGGATCGAGTTTGGTGGCGCGCTTGGCTTCGCTAATAGCTCTGCGGAAATTCCAATAAGATTGCATTCCCCGCGTGGGTGCTTCGGCATATGTAAGGCCAAGTCCGACATAGGCTTCGACGAGGCTTTTGTCGAATTTTTTGGCTGTTTTGAAGGCGCCTTCAGCTTCTTTGTATTCTTTCCGTTTGAGATAGATATAACCCAGTTGGGAATACACATGGGCGTCTTCGGGAAAGTTTTTTAAAATGCGTTGGAGGGTCGCCATGGCCTCGTTGATTTCACCAGCTTGAATCTGACGCTGACCCAGGGCAAACAGCGTATTTCGGACGATCTTGTCTTGTTGAGGTACTTCATCTTCTTCTGCAAGAAGAGGCAGTGCAATGCAAGAGGCACAGCAGACAACCATCCAGAACCGCAATCCAATTTTCATGGTGTTCTCCCGATGGAAAAGTCGGAGGACCAGATGTGTTTTAACATTTGTTATTATATTGTAAGGCAATGTCTTTGTCAATAGATTCCAATCGGTTAAACCTCATATGTGAGACTATGTTGATAACGCTTGACCGATGGGTCGGTTCCGCTTTTTGCGATTCGGTACTTTTCCCTTTAAAAAAAGAGTCTTATGTTGAGTCAAAGGGCGAGAATTGGAGCTAAATCATTTTGGAGGCGATTTTATGCGGTATCGCTTTTGTTGGATTGTCGCATTTTGGGGGCTGATTTTTGAAGGTGTTTCCGCAGATGCAATAGGAATTCCATTGGACTTGTCTGCGATACTGGGTTCTGTAACGGTTGAGCAGGAGCAGAGGCAACGCTATAATATACAGCCTCGCATACGCATTGGGGACTTGTCTGCGGCTTTTGATCTGGAGATTTTTTTGGATCATGAGGGGCGTATTCGGGATAGTGGCTGGGATTTTTCGAGTCGCCGAAGAGGGGTGGAGAGTTTGTTGCGAAAAATTCACTACGTGCGCTATGGAGATATCGATGATCGCAATCGGCGGCTGTCTGTGCATGTCGGTGCTTTAGAATGGGTGACATTGGGCACGGGGCTGGTGATGCGCAACTATCGCAATACGCACGGTTCACCGGGGATAAAACGCGCGGGTTTGGACATGAGAATTCGCCATGTTTTCAGGCGTTTGACAGTGCGCGCCCTGATCGGCAATTTGCTGGATTTAGAAGGCGGTGGACCAGTTTTTGGAGGGCGCGTCGAATTTCAACCGGTTTCGTTATTGGATATGGGCGTCACAGCGGTTGTAGATGCGGATCAACTCAGCGGCCTGCCCGATTCAATTCGCGCAGATCTGCCGCGCGATGCGTTTGCAACCGCGAGTGTTGATGTGGGCTATCCGTTTATCGATAGGCGACATCTAAGGGCGAGGCTGTATGCAGGTGCTGGGCGAATTCTGGATGAGGATAGTGGTACGGGTCTCGCTTTGCCCGGTGTGATGGTTGATGCAGGACCGGCGCGATTGCAGGTTGAGTATCGATGGGTGAACGGTCGGTTTCAGGCCGGGCATTTTGACGCGCTCTACGATGTCAATCGCGCGATTGTCGATCCGGGTACGGGGGCTATTACCACGCGCGAGGCCACGTTGCAGTCTGGGTCGATGCAAGGGGTGTTTGGCAGTGCTCTTGTGAGATTTTACGGCATTTTTGTGGCGAGTGGTTCCTATCAACACTTGCGCGGAGATGTCGGCGATGCCCAAATTGTGGAAGGTCGCGCGGGTATGATACCAGAATTTTTGGAACAGATACCCAAACTAAAAAAAGTGACACGGGCAGAGGGGTATTTCGAGAAACGCTTTCGGAATGTCAGCCTGAGAAGCTTGTTCGATGGTACGCCCAATACGCGGTTTGGATATGTGGTCGCGCTGGAACCCGTAAAGAATACGGTGGTGATAATGGAGGCCGAATTTACTTATCTTCCAGATGGTACTGGCGGATTTAGGCGCGAACGGATTTTGAATATTCAGACAAAGATACAGCTTTAAGTTGTTTAGAATCCCTCAAACTGGCTCAGGTCTGCAATACCGTCGGGCAGGGCGGCGATGTGCTGGGCGAGGGCGAGGCGCGATTGCTTGAGGTCGGGATCATCGACCATGATGAGCACGTCTTCGAAGAAGCGGTTGATGGGGTCGCGCAATTCGGTCATGACCTGGATCAGGGCGGTGAGTTTGTCGTCGGCTGTGTCCATTGTTTTACGCGCGGCGAGATAGGCTTTGTGCAGTGCATTGGAAGCTTCTTCGGGGTCGCGGTCGGGATTGAGGTCGTAGTTTTCCGAGAGGTCGCGCACAATGCGTTTGCACCGCGCATGGGCGTGCAGGATATCGAGCCATTGATCGGAATGGATTTGCGCGGTAAATGCCCGGGCAATCCGCTGGATTTGATAGGGGTCGTCCAGGTTCGCCGCAATCGCAGCGGAAATCGCGTCGTGGCGCAGGCCTTCATCTCGAAGAACGACTTCGAGGCGGCGGATGATGTAGTCAAAGGCTTCGTCAATGGCTTCTCGTTTGACCACAACGGGCAGGTGAACGGCGGCTTTATTGAGGCCCTGGCGAAGTGAAAAATGCATTTTATAACCGAGGAGATTTGAAAGCAGTCCCAGGGTATCGCGTCTGAGACCATAGGGGTCGGCATTTGAGCGGGGTTTGATGCCCACGCCAAAAAGACCGGCGAGGCTGTCGAGACGGTCGGCAATTGAGACGGCGAGGCCAGGTTGTGTTTGGGGCAGGGCGTCGCCCGGGAAGCGCGGGTGGTAATGGTCTTCAATGGCGCGCGCAACGGCTTTCGTTTCGCCTGAAGACAGGGCGTAATAGCGGCCCATGATGCCTTGCAGGGAGGTCATTTCGACGACCATGCTGGTCGCCAGGTCGGCTTTGCACAATACGGCTGCGCGCAGAGCCGCTTTTTTATTTTCTCCACGAAGTTCAAGCGCATCAGATAAGTCGTTGACGAGTTTTTCAACGCGGCGGGTTTTGTCGCGCATGGAGCCGAGTTTTTCTTGAAAGGTGAGGGTGTCGAGGCGCGTGAGAAAGTCGCCGAGTTTTTTGGTTGTGTCGTCTTCGTAAAAAAATCTGGCGTCGGCATATCGGGCGCGTATGACGTTTTCATTGCCTTTGACGACGAGGTCGGGGTCGTCGGGTATTCCGTTGCACACGGTGATGAAACTGGGTTTGAGGTTGCCTTTTTCGTCGAGTACCGGGAAGTATCGCTGGTGTTTTTTCATGACGGCGATGAGCATTTCACGGGGTAGGGAAAGGCGCGCGCTTTCAAAGGTGCCACAAAGCGCGTGCGGGGCTTCGACGAGGTCGGTGACTTCGTCGAGGAGGTCGGGATCTTCGGGCACGTTGCCGTCTATTTTTTTGGCGAGTGTTTCAACTTGTTTTTTAATGGTTTCCCGTCGTTTGTCGCGGTTGACTGCGATGCCGTGTTTTTGCATTTGCGCGCGATAGTCAGTAGCAGAAGCGATTTCGATTTTTGGCGAGGCATTGGGGCGCAGCCCGCGGCTCGTGCGTCCTGCTGTTGTGCGCGCATAAGTGAATGGGATGATTTGAGTGCCAAAGAGGGCGACAATCCAGCGGAGGGGACGCGGATATGCGATGCCTTCGGAATTCCAGCGCATGGTTTTGCCAAAGCTGAGTTTGGCGATGAGTTCGGGCAGCAGTTCAGAGAGGATTTCCTGGGTTTTGCGCCCGTAAATGGTGATGCCCGCCCAGACGTAGTCGTCGCGCTGTTCCACGTCTGATGGATCAATGCCCTGTCCGCGGGCGAATCCCTGAAGTGCTCGGGTGGGGTTGCCGTCATTGTCATAGGCGATGCGGATGGCCGGTCCGCGCGCTTGTCTGATTTCATCGGGTTGCCGTCCCTGTAAATTTTTGACGATGGCATATTGCCTGCGCGGCGTGGCGCTGACTTCGATGCTGTCGTACGAGAGCTTTATTTCGTCGAGGTGTTCGGGCAGCAATTTTTCGAGTTGTGCTATGGCGCTGACCACATCGGCAGGTGGCAGTTCTTCAGAGCCGATTTCGAGCAGGAGATCGGCGGTATCTACTTCGGGCAGGTCGTCGGCTTTGGATACCAGTGGGGGTTCGTCCTTTGATGGTTCTACAAGGGGATGTCCCTGGTCTGCGCGCTGTTTGAGATATGCTTCGGCTATTTGGCGCGAGAGGTCGCGCATTTGGGCGAAGAAACGGGCGCGTTCGGTTACGCCAATTGCGCCGCGCGTGTCGAGTAGATTAAAGGTGTGCGAGCAGCGGATGACGTAGTCGTGTGCGGGAATGACGAGGTCGCGGTCGAGGGCTGCCTGGGCTTCGGCTAAAAAGATGTCGTACATGGATTTGAGGCGGTTGACGTCGGCCCAGTAGAATTCGTAGTTGCAGTATTCTATTTCTTGTTTTTTGAGGATGTCGCCATACGTCACGGTGTCGTTCCACTGTAGTTTCCAGACTTCATCCACGCCTTGAAGGTACATGGCAATGCGTTCGAGTCCGTAGGTGATTTCAACGGCTACGGGATCAAGTTGCATGCCGCCAGCTTGCTGGAAATAGGTAAATTGCGTGATTTCCATGCCGTCTAACCACACTTCCCATCCCAGGCCCCAGGCCCCCAGAGCGGGGGATTCCCAGTTGTCTTCGACAAAGCGGATGTCGTGTGCTTTGCAATCGAGACCCAGTGCTTCGAGACTTTTGAGATACAGTTCCTGTGGGTTGCCGGGGTCGGGTTTGAGGATGACCTGATACTGGGTGTGCATTTGCATGCGGTTGGGGTTTTCGCCAAAGCGCCCGTCGTCGGGACGGTAGGAGGGTTCAACATAGGCTACGTTCCACGGTTCGGGTCCGAGGACGCGCAGAACCGTGGCTGCGTTCATGGTGCCTGCGCCCACTTTTTCGCTGTAGGGTTGCCATATTATGCAGCCGTTGTCGGCCCAGAAGCGCTCGAGGCGCATGATCAGGTCTTGAAAATTCAGGTGGTTGCTCACAGTTGGTTCCTCAATTGGTGGATCGCGATCAGCGGTCAAAGGTCAAATGATACTCTGATTTTGGGTTTGTGTCAACTTGTGGTCGGTTTTTACGCGTTTTTTCTTCTTGCAAAAGCCGTTTTTCTCGCCTATATTTTGGGACAAATGACGACTGGCAAAATAAATAGATTGAATACAAACGCTCCCTCATAAGGGGGCGTTTTTTTTTACGCGGAGGGTAAGATATGGAT
>VXRD01000071.1 GCA_009838845.1 Gemmatimonadota bacterium
CCCTATTACGACCGCTATATCCAGCGGAACTTGCCCGATCCCGTCATAGGAGACTGGGCACCCGAATTTGACGGTCCTCAAAAAGGTCTCGACCCCAACGCCTGGCAAATTTGCCTTGACAAACACGACATGCAATGTTCTCGTGCGGCTTATTACGGTATGATCAACTTTATAGACGACCAGATCGGCCGCCTCATTCAATACAGCGGTCTCAACAACTGCCTGACCATCTTCACATCCGACCACGGCGAAATGCTGGGTGACCACAATCTCTTTCGCAAAACCTGGCCATACGAAGCGTCTGCCCGAATTCCATTCCTCATACGCGCCCCCAAAAAATGGGGATATCCCGAAGAAATCACTTGTAAAAGTCCCGTCGGCATTCAGGACATCATGCCCACTATCCTCAATGCGGCCAACATCGACATCCCCGATACCTGCACGGGCAAAAGCCTTCTGCCCGTCATGCAAGGCGACACTGATCGCGTGCGGGAATTTCTACACGGAGAACACGCTGGCTGTTATGACTACAACCACGGCAACCACTATATCACAGACGGACACCACAAATACATCTGGTATTCTCAAACGGGTGAAGAACACCTTTTCAACCTGGATGAAGACCCCAATGAAATACGCGATATCACGCGCAATCCCAACTCTGAAATACAACCCTGGCGAAATCGTCTCATCGAATTCCTCAAAAACCGTCCAGAAGGTTTTACCGATGGCACGCGCTTAATCCCCGGCCAGCCCCACGAAGAACTCCTGCCGGGCTACACGCCCGAAGCGACCTACCCGTATTTGTGAGGAATCACCAACCTTTCATCCCAACCGCCCGACACAACGGGCGGTTTTTTTGTGTCTTTTAAGGCAACTTCTGTGCATCTTAACGGTTAAAATAAAAGTACTCTGTTCCCCCACCCGAGGAGACCCCAAATGATATTGCGAATGCTATTAATTCTCATATTCGTCACACCAACAGATGTAGTATGGGCAAATATCGATTCTTTGCTCGTTGCCGCTTCAGATACAACGCGTGCGTTTGATGAACGCGAGTCGCTGTTAAAAGAGGCTACAAAAAGCGACCCAGCGGGACGCGCGGCCCACGCGCTGGGTGAATTATATATGTTGCAGGGCAAAAGTCATGTACACAGTGCAGAGCGATGGTTGAAAAGGGCGATGCAAAAACAGCCGAATAATGGGAATATTTTGACCTCACTGGCCGAGTATTACTGGCGCATTGGGCGGCGAACAACCGCAATCGTATATGCCAAGCGGGGTATTGAACGCGATCCCGACAATGTGGGACCATTGTATTGGGCGGCGCGCTTTGAAATGTGGAATATGACGCGGTATCTCGATGGCGAACGCAGAATTGTGAATTATGGTTCGGATTTCAATAGATACAGGAGAACGGTCAGAACATTGAGTTTGGAAAATTACGGCATTGAGGCGCGCGATGCGGCCATTGGATATTTGACGCGTGCAATTGCCAAACATCCCGACCACTGGCCCTCGCATCACTTATTGGGGCTGGTCTATTACGAAGGCCGAATGGCGCGTGAATTGATTCCCCTATTTGAAAATTATGTGCAGCGGCATCCCGACAATGCCCATGCACATTTTTTTGTCGGATTGGGGTATCAAGCTGAGGACCGGTTGCAGGATGCGTATGCGGCTTATACCAGGGGACTTGCACGCATGTCAGAAGAAGAACAACGCTTTATGATGGGCGTGTTCATGCTCGCCGATCCCGACTCAACTGCGCCAGACCGCGCGGCGATTCGCAAATTCTGGACGGGTCGCGATCCATTATTTTTGACCGAATACAACGAGCGATTACTCGAACATTGTCGGCGCGTGGCCTATGCCAATTTGCGATTTGGCGACCCCCTCAAAGGCATTCCCGGATGGACAACGGATAAAGGCCAGGTTTATATCCGCTATGGTCATCCAGTATCTCTGGTCGCGAGACCTGCGGAGTTTCACACAGGTGTGGATTTGCCCGGGTATATGCAGGATTATCTGGCATGGCGGGCGCGGTGGCAGATGATGTCGCACAATTACGAACATCGGAAGGAATTGTGGCGATACGAGGGCTTTACCATCATTTTCGAAAATACGGACACGCGCGATCACTGGAATTTCCGCCTGGGCTGGTTGGATTCTGAAATGAATCCCCTGGGCTTTAAGATGTTTGTCGAGCGCAATCCCGACCATTTTCGAGATCCTTACTGGCGCGAGCGGTACGACGCGCCACATCAGATAGCGCAGTTTCGCGGAGAAAACGACAAAGCGCGTGTTGAAGTGTATTATGCCCTCGACGCCGATGAGGTCGAAACAAAAGACCTCCGCCCCGGAATAAAAAGCGTCAATCTGCGCCAGGGCCTGTTCCTTTTTGACGCTCAATGGGACACATTGCGTAGGGATATAAATCGGGTGCAGCGCATGCCCATCGTGAAGTACGACGCACTTGGCTTGGGTTATTTGCTGGCAGGTGATCGGCTCAATTTGAAAGCCGGGCGTTATTATCTATCGGCAGAAGTTGAGGATCGCGAAAAAAAATCTGTGGGCACATTTCGCGATACGCTCGATGTGAGACAATTTTCAAAAGAGCAACTGGATATCAGCGATTTGTTGATCGCGCGGCGTATCGTTGAACGTGAAGACCGCCCTTTTGGTCGCAATCGCTTTCTCATATTGTCAAATCCCTTGCGGCAATATGAGCACAACGGTCAAGCCGTGGTGTATTTTGAAATTTACAACTTACAGCGCGACAATTTCGGCGCGACCCATTACAAGCTCACCTTTCAAGTGCGAGAACTGAGCGATGCTGGCGATGTAGAACAGGCGGATTGGGTAACAGCCGTGTCTTACGAACAACGCGGCAATCGCGGCTGGGAGCCATTGTTTCTATCACTGGCACTGGAAAAAACCATGCCAGGCCCCAAAGCACTGCGCGTAATAGTCGAAGATTTGCAAACTCTGGAAACAGCGCGTTCTACAACGCGGTTTCGCGTGATGTGGTAGCCTCACTGCAAAAAGCCAAAACAAGGAGACGCAATATGGGCAAAATTGCTGGTATTTTGTTCGCGTTAGTCGTTTCTGTTGGCGCGGCGGAAAAGTCGCAGATGTTGCGTGCCTGGGCAGAGGATCATTGGGCTGTGGTGACGGTGGGTGAAGTGACCGGAACTGTTGTGGTTATCAGCCCAGCCGTAGGGCGAGAAATTGATTTTGATGAGGGCAATCAATTGGGCGTTTTTCAGGGCTTGACAGAATATACAAAGCGCCACAACATGCCCACGCTGACACAGATAGTACCGGGATTTCAGTCTGCTGTATTTCTCAAATTGGCAGATGATCAATACGGCATCTGCGTTACCTTTCGCGACGAGGCCGGCACGCGCTGTCGGTTGCTACACATCCGAGATACAGAGGAATTGAATCGCATTCGAGATTATATCCATCGGATGGCCGTTGTGCATGATGCGCCAAATTATCCATTGGTGACAGATGAAAAAGTGACTTATGAAGTAATATCACCTGTCTATCGCGCCTATGAGCGATTGCAAGTGAAAATGGCACTGACAGATGGCGAGCAAATAAAGGGAGAACTCTTGCCAATGATGGAAGACGGGCAAATGCTCATCAACACGCCTCTGGGATTTCGACGGATCAAAATGGATGTAATTGACCAGATTCGCATTGCACCGCGCGGAGGCAAACGGATTGTGACCAGGACAATCAGGAATGGCCTGAAGTACGGCATTTTGGGCGGGATTACGGGATTACTTGCGGGTTGGTCTTTCGAAGGCTTATCCGCCAAAAATGAAATGCTTCTCGGTACTCTATTGGGCGGAACGGTTGGGGCTTCTATCGGATTTTTAGATGGGCTGATGTCGATTGAACGTGCCCGAACATTTCGATTTGAACATGGTGATGCCCATAAAAAATCGAAGATACGACTTTTGCCGCAGCAATTAAAGCCACCCAAATCAATCTTTTTTAGACTTTCTTTTTCCATTTGATTGTAACCCAATCTTCACTCCCGCTTAATACGATAGAAACAATGATACCTTATTTTTTAGTGTCATTATTCTGCGTCCTATTCAGCAAGGAGTTGGGTATGATAAATGCCTCATCCAAACAATCAGATACCAGCCTAGAACACTATCTCAAAGAACTCTCCCATTCTCACCCTATCTCTGCTGCAGAAGAATTTGAACTCGCCGTCAAAATGAAGCGAGGTGACCTCAAAGCGCGCAATCGCCTGATCAAAGCCAACTTGCGTTTTGTAGTCAACGTAGCCCTGAAATACCGCAATCAAGGTGTGGCACTGGCCGATCTGATCAGTGCCGGCAATATAGGCCTCATTACAGCCACCGAACGCTTTGACGAAACACGCGGTTTCAAATTTATCTCTTATGCCGTCTGGTGGATTCGCCAATCTATTCTACAAACGCTCGCCGAACAGGGGCGTATGATCCGTTTGCCTATCAACCGGTTGGATCTACTGCGTCGAATTAAAAACTTTAGCGACGAGTATCAATCCAATAAAGGCCACAGGCCCACAGAGACAGAAATCGCCAATGAATTTCAAATTACAGAAGACCAGGTCATCGATATGCTGTCTCACAGTCCGATCGTATTTTCTTTGGACAAACCAATTCATGACGAAGATACAACCCTCATCGACTTGATGCACGACGAAGATCAGGCCCCACCAGATGCTGCAATATTTCACAATGCCCTGCGAGATGAAGTCAACGATCTGCTCCATACCCTGGATAATCGTGAAGCCGACGTTATCCGTCTCTATTTTGGTCTCGATGGCTCCAGTTGGACACTTCAGGCCATAGCTAACAAATATAGCCTCACGCGTGAGCGAGTACGCCAAATTAAAGAAAAAGCCCTGCGTAAATTGCGTCACCCCTCTCGGGGGCGCAAACTCATTGCGTATGCAGAAGCCGGCTAACGCATTATATCCTATAAAAAATGAAAAAGCCTTTGAAGCGCATATCTTCAGAGGCTTTTTTTAATATCTAACGCCAAAACTTGATTTGTCTGAGGTTGTTATGTACATTGCTGTACATTTCCTTTTTACCGAGACCCTATAGGAGGCAAGCGATGGACGTTTTGGAAGCCATTCACACGCGGCGCACAATTTTTAAGTTCAAACCGGGTGGTGTGCCCAAAGATGTGATTGAAAAAACTTTTGAGGCCGGTCTATGGGCACCAAATCACCATTTGACAGAACCGTGGCGATTTGTAGTCCTGGGAGAAGAAACCAAAGAAATACTGGCGCAACGCTACAGCGAAATTCAGGAGGAAAAAGCGGCTGAAGGTGCGAGTGATGAAGCCAGGCGAATATTAAAAGAAGCCGGTTATGCCAAGTTCATGTCAAAGCCCACAATTATTGCGGTGGCCTGTCTTCAAGATGGCGATGACATCAAGAACAGAGAAGACTATGCGGCTGCGTGTTGCGCCATGCAAAATGTACAGTTGGCTGCCTGGGCAGAAGGGGTTGGCATGCAGTGGAGTACGGGGCCGATTACGCTGGAAGAAAACACCTACAAATTGCTGGATGTAGATACCGAGAACGAATACATCATCGGATTTTTCTATACTGGATATCCCGATGAAATACCAGAACCGAGGCGCAAACCCCTCGAAGAGGTGCTGAGCTGGACGGATTGATTCCGCTAATCATGAATGGCCTTGAATTTTTTGTTCTATATCGCCTGCCCTATCTCGCATTGCCTTTCTATCTCATCATGTTAGGCGTGCGAATATGGGTATGGATGCGGTTTTACAACCCCGCGCTCAAGCTATTGCCACGAGCCAGGGGATCTGTATATGGCGTGTGGAAGCAGCAGTACCGCCCAACCATTCACATTTTTCCCGGACCGCGCTCAAAAAATACAGAATGGAAGCGCGCGATAAAAGGCTTTGTTTTTTTTACTGGTCTCTATAAGCGCGACAAAATACTGTGGCTGGGCTCCTGGTCCCTCCATTTGGGACTGTTTCTGGTAATTGTAGCTCATGTCCGCGTGATTTTGCCGCTCGACCTGGACCCAATCTGTTTGCGCATCGCATTGATCGGCAGTGGATTGATGACTGTGTCGGGCACTTATTTATTGGTCCGTCGGATAATCGTTCAGCGCGTGCGAGAAATTACGGACTTTCGGGACTATCTGGCGGAGTTCATCCTCCTGTTTTTTTCTGCCACAGCTTTTCTCGTAGTATTAGATGGCGGTGTCTCATCCGAAGCCTTGCGTCACTATGTGTCTGGCCTATCGACGGGCACAGCGGCAGTTATTGAAGTGCAAAGCATGTTTGTCTGGCACATGCTCGCTGTACAGCTCTTATTGATTGTGATCCCATTTTCCCATCTATTGCATCTGGGCGGGATTTTTTTGAGCCGCGAATTTTTGGGCACATCCGATACATTTGCGGGAGAATTTGGATCGGGATTTTCAGGATTAAAGGATGGACAGGATGAAAAACCACTAACTACTAACCACTAACCACTTGAGAATCAGAAAATTGGAAAATCCAGATCAAACAGAACGCGAACAAAAGTACATTCCATCAGGTCTGGTTGGCACGTATATGCGGCGCATTGCCGAATCGGACCCATTTGTCCGCGAGATCCAGGATGAACCGTCGGCATTGCGCCTGTACATGGATACGTGTACCAAATGTGGGGTGTGCGCGCAGGAATGCCCGGTGTATTACGGGCAACCGGATAAGCGCATGCATCCGGTGGAACGCTCTCGGCAGGTGATTCGTTTATACAAAAAGTACACGACATTTTGGGGGCGATTTTGGAACGCCATTTTTCCAAAGCCCGATTTTGAAAATAACGATGCCGAGTTATTTGCCGAGCGCATGTACGAGTGTTTGACGTGTCGGCGATGTGCGGCATTTTGTCCTGTAGGAATCGATCATTCGGTGATCTCGCGCGTTGGACGCTCGCTTGTCGATTTAATGGGTTTGACGCCGCCATCCCTTGCACAGGGCACGCACAATTCGTTTGAAACGGGCAATTTGGAAGGCGCGTCAGCCGAGGCATTTTTGGATGCGATTCAATTTATCGAAGAAGAACTCAAAGAAGAAACAGGACGGGATATTTCAATTCCTTTAGACCGAGAAGGCGCAGAAATTTTCTTTTTGCCGCCGTCGGGTGATGTGCTGGTTTATGCTGAAAATTTAATGGGAATGGCGAAAATTTTTCACGCCATCGGTGCCGATTGGACGATGAGCTCGCGGGCATTTGACGGATCGAATTTCGGATTTACGACCGGCAATAACTTTTCAATGAAATACGAGAACAAGCACTACATCGACGCGTGCGAAAATTTGGGATGTAAGATCATGGTGATGGGTGAATGCGGGCATGCGTATCGGGTGATGAAGTTCATGGCCAGCGAAGGGCGCTGGTGGGGCGCATTGCCTTTTGAGATTACCAGTGGTTTTGAATATACGGCACAACTTATTCGCACAGGCAAACTGAAATTGGACCCAGGCAAAAATCCCGATCCCGTGACCTATCACGACGCTTGCCAATTTGCTGCCGGGTGTGGGATAGTCAAGGAACCCAGAGAGATTTTGAAAGCGGCCTGTGCCGATTACCGCGAAATGCCCGATGGCGGGTACACGCAGTGGTGTTGCGGTGGCGGCGGTGGGTTATCGGCACTCCGCTCGGTACGCACATTTCGGATGGAGGTCTCGGGAAAAAAGAAAGCAGAGCAAATGCGCGAGACCGATGCGAAAATCGTATCGACCTCGTGTTTGCAGTGCCGCACACAACTCAAAGAAATCGCGCGCCATCACAAAATGCCACTAAGAATTACAGGTGTACACGAGTTGGTAAACAATGCGATTGTACTGGAATAGCCGATAGCTCATGTCTCATTTAATTTACATGGACAACGCGGCGACGACGTTTCCAAAGCCCCCTACTGTGCTGGAAGACGCGCTGGCGTTCTATCGAAAATACGGGGTAAACCCCGGGCGCAGTGGCACGGATCTGGCGCAAGAGGCCGAGGCTATGGTAGCCGAGACCCGTGCATCACTCGCGTCGTTTTTTGGCGCCACGGGCAGTCCCGATCGGCTTGTGTTTACACACAATGCCTCGGATGCGTTGAATATTGCTATTCAGGGCACATTGAAACCCGGTGATCACGTAATTACAACGCTCCTGGATCACAATTCGGTTTTGCGTCCGATTTACCATCTCTCAAAATACGAGGGAATTGAGGCGACTTATGTGGGCTTTGGAGTAGATGGCTTTATCGACCCCGAAGATATTGATAGGGCGATCAAACCCAATACGAAACTCGTAGTAATGCCCCATGCATCCAATGTACTGGGCACTGTGCAACCCGTAGCAGCGATCGGCGCCATCTGCCGTGCACGCGGTGTAATTTTCTGCGTTGATGTGGCGCAAACAGCAGGCATGTTACCCATTGATATGGAGGCGATGCAGGCCGACATTTTGTGTTTTACCGGACACAAGTCACTCATGGGACCAACGGGTACTGGTGGGATGTACGTGCGCGAAGGCGTGACAATTGCACCGTTGCGATACGGTGGGACCGGTGTACGATCGGAGTATCCCGATCACCTGGACGAGTATCCCTGGCGATTGGAATGTGGTACAGGCAATCTAATGGGTATTGCAGGCCTGTTGTTCGCGCAGAAATGGATACGACGCAAAGGCGTGGAAAATATTCACGCACGCGAGATGGCTTTGTTCAAACAACTGGTCAATGGCCTGCGCGAAGTCGATGGGACCATTTTGTATTGCGCTGAAAATTTTGATCACCACGTACCTGTAATGTCGGCCAATATCGAAGAGATGACAGCAAATAATGTGGGTACATTGCTGGATGTGAAGTTCAATGTGGCAACGCGCACCGGACTACAATGCGCGCCAAAGGTACACGAAACCCTGGGGACAAAAGCGACGAAGGGCACTGTGCGACTCTCACTCGGCCCCTTCAATACCGAGGCACAAATTGAGACTGTAATTGAGGGCTTCAGCGATATATCCAAACGACATGGGCGAAGCAGTGTATGAAGGCGAGTAAATCGAGCATGACTGCACAGACAAAAGGTCAGGTGCGGAATGGCGTATGAGATTGTGACGCTGGGAGGCAAAGAAATTGAGGTGGATGAAGATGGATTTATCCAACAACCCGAGCTTTGGGACGAAGATGTGGCGCGCGATCTAGCCAGACAAGATGGCATTGAGGAGATGAGCGAGGATCACTGGCAGGTAGTGTATTATATCCGTAATTATTGGTTGAAATTTGAAATCGCTCCATTGATCCGCCGCCTGTGCAAAGAGACAGAGAAAGATATCGACACGATTTACGACCTGTTTTCCGCTGGTCCCGCAGATGGCGCGTGTAAAATCGCGGGTTTGCCAACACCAACTGGGTGTACGTGATCGTTAAACAAAAAATAAGACAACAAATGAGGCCCAAAATGTCGTCTATAAAGATTGAATGCCCCGCCCACATTCTGGATGCGCTAAAAGAAACCCCTGATGAATTTGCACGGGAAGCACGGATACTCTTGGCAGCAAAGCTATATGAAATTGGTCGCTTATCTTCAGGGCGAGCTGCAGAACTCGCAGGCCTGGGTAGAGTAGCTTTTTTTGATATGTTGAAGTCGTACAAAGTACCTGTGGCAAATTTAACCTCTGAAGAGTTAAAAAAGGACTTCGAGAGTGCCGGAAAGATGCGTGGTTGATACATCTGCACTACAATATCTTTTTCGTATAGGCCAATTGGAGATTCTTCAGAAACTCTTTGATGAAGTTTTGGTTACCAATGCCGTCGAACAAGAATTGAATCGAGGAAAATCAGAAGGTTATTCGGTTCCAAACATAACAGAATATTCTTGGATCACTATTGAAAAACCTGATAGCCGTTCCATTCCAACTGAGTTACAACTCTTAGGCGATGGTGAGTGTGCATCAATTCTATTGGCAAGAGAAATATCGGCTGACCAAATTATCCTGGATGATCTGGATGCACGCTATGCCGCTGAAACACTAGGGCTACACGTTATAGGCACCATTGGTATCTTGATGCGAGCTAAAGAACAGAACTTAATTTTAGCGATTGCCCCCCTGCTTGATCAACTAAATGATGCTGGTATGTGGATATCTATTGAAATTAAACAGTACGCACTTGAACTATCT
>VXRD01000072.1 GCA_009838845.1 Gemmatimonadota bacterium
CTATAATAGTATCTATCTGGAAAATCTTACTGTTGGTTATTCGTTCAGATTTTTGTCGATCTAAGAACATATTGATTTCATAAGGCTGGCACTCCGGAAAGGCTCTCTTGAACTCTTTGAGACGAGATTGATACTTCTCATAGCCATCATCTTTGATCTCTTTTTCTATTTCTGACCACACTGGCAAATCCAAGGCTTCTGATAATTGACAAGTTGTATCATCCATGGGCAAGAAGTATTCGGGATTTATCAAAAACAGGGTTTGAGTCAATTTCGCAACTCCAACGTTTGTTATTTTCAGAACGTTATTGAAATCATTCAAATCAATTTTTGGGTCATCCTCTACTGTCTCTACTGTCTGCCTGAACAAACGCCAAAGCAAATTGGGATCAAAGTTTTTTCCATCATGAAAAAGCACAAGGGCGGGAGGAGGCGGAGTGGGGATGACATAGTATTCATCTATACTCGTATCTAGGGGCGCACTAATGTCAAATATATTGTGAACACTATTGTACACTATCTCCCTTTGATAACGGGTATTTTTTTGAGCTAAAGAATAAAAAAATGAAAAGGGATCAATATTCTCATCACCATATAGAAGCACACGAGGTTTTCCCGACCCCCACATCATCTGATTCGCTTTTTCGATCAGATAGGTTTCGCCCCCTTCCGCAATTTTTTTTCCTAACTCTCGAAACCACGGCACCCAACTATATATCTCTTTCATTTAACAATCTCCATTTGTTTGATGGATTCAATGAATTTTGCAGACAGTGTCTGCGAAATCTGTACGTGTTAAGTATTTCAAAATATCTCGTTAGGCATCATTCCTTAGCCTCATCGCCAATCTTCTGCTCCAAGTTAAGAGTAGTCAAAGCGACCAGAAGATTTTCTGCATTGAATATCCACTGACTACCGTCCGCCAAACGTACTCGTGCGACATAGGTGACCGTCGTTAGAAAGCCCATATCATTAGCGTACGCCCGCCATTCTCCCTCTATAGTGGATTGACTCGGAGTGAAGTCTTTTACTTCTATATTGCCAAGATTTTTCATATTCTGCCCGAATACATCGTAAAGTAGCGTACGTAATTGAACGGCGACGATTGGGTGCTTGATATCTATTGAAGTCCGAGCCGAGAATCTGAAGCCGCGATCTTTATGGATGATCTTTGTCGTGTGAGATCGAATTTTGATGGGACACGTTGGATCGTTGAATAGGATGCTCTCGCGGGTCAGGGTTGATCCTTCGTTGAACCACTCCCCGAAGATCCTAAACGCAAGAGGGCCATCCGGCTGTCGTTCAATGTTGTAGTCGGCCGCACCCACCCATACGGGCATTAGGTAAAGTATAGCTGCTATTGTCCTGAGTTTAATCATGTATGAAACCCTCCTGAGTTTGTTTGCCGGATTGCAGTAGACTGGATCGCGGCTCAACACCATGCCGCGATGACGGCTCTATTGATCGGGTTGATTGACGCCTGAGGTTAATTCATTATTCATCCAGACCTGCCCCGCTTCTGTAAGAACGCGGACAACCTCGCGGAGTTTATTCTTATTTTTAATCCTCGAACGCAGCGCAGTCATAAGCGGCGTATGTCCCGCGCGGTCTCGCAAATCGACCTCCGCACCGTGTTCGAGAAGCAGGGAAACAATCTCCACAAATCCCGCCCTCGCCGCGCAGTGCAACGCAGTCTGGCCCTTGTAATTGCGCGCATTTACATCGGCGCCGCGCGCGACCAGATCCCGGATGCGATCAACACGCCCACCGCGATCACCTCGAGACTGAAAAACAATCGGCGGCCAACCATCCTCTGCGCGATTCGGATCGCAATCCACCCCGCGGCTCGAAAGCAGCGCAATCATATCGGGATTGGTAAGACCGGAACGGGGCAGTTCAGCGGTCGTCGGATCGAGACCCGCGTCGAGCAGCACCTTCAAAATATCCGCCCGGTCGCGCCAGATACAGAACCGCACCAGCCGGTCGCCACAGAGCCGCGGATCTGCACCCCGCTCGAGCAACGAACAAACAATATCCAGATAACCAGCGCTAACCGCGTAGTGCAACACCGTAGCGCGAACATTCGTATCGTGCTGTACCCTCTCCGCAGTGGCGAGACCCGGATCGCGGCGCAAACACGCGGCAACCGCATCCCTATCGCCCAAATAGGCAAACGTATAAATATCAGCAGTGGCACCCCGCGCCCACAACACATCGGCAACTGCATCGTGCTTCTTAAATCGCGCCGCGCAATAAGGCGAAATATCCACCAGCAACGGCGTAAAATGGCAGCCCCACGCATGGACATCCGCACCCTGGTCGAGCAACCATTCGACCATCGCCAGCCGCCCCCGATACGCCGCTTCCCAGAGCATCGTCCGTCCGTGCGACCCAACGCGCAACAACCAGTCTGGCCGCTCCGCCAGCACCGTCCGCACAGTCTCCAAATCGCCGCGACCAGCAGCCGCAACACCAATCTTTAAAAAATCGCTGGTTTTACCCGTAAGTAATGACATAGATTTTTCTTTAAACTCTAAAAACTTCACATAAAAGATCCGAGATACACCCGGTCATGTGGTTTCCTCATTGGGAGACTCTACTTCTTCTGCTACCTCTAAGATGGCATCCAGCACTGTGGATATCTCGGGATCGATCTGGTCTTTTGGTACATATCGGGAAAGGGTGTGGTAATTCGTCTTTTGCATGAGATTAGGCATGCTGAGTTTTTGGAAGAAACTTTCAAATAGAGGATCGAGAAAATCATCACTGACCTTCGTATCTGAGCCCCATGGCGATCCCTTGCCAAGGGTTTTTAGGGCCTGCTCAATTTCGGTGATGGTTTCTTCCATCTTAACCTTCCAAACAGATGCAAACAGAGCACCAACTTCTCGTTGTTCACCCATATCTTCCGCCCATGCCATGAGCACTTCTTTTTTACATAGATAATTTTCTATCTCTCGCTGTTTCCACATGTACTCTCGCAGTTCAGGACGATCTTGTAATTCCTGATCTATTTGGTCGAAAAGCGCAAACCCGATCAAATCTTGTTTTGCCTCTCGCAATCCATAGAAATGTTCACGCGCTTTCCCAGGTTGATTGTCAACATACATCACAAAAGGACGTTCCAGTACATCTTGTGCTGGATGATTGAGTTTCTCAGCAAAAGCCTGCAAGATAGCGAGATCCGTCGAACCCTCAAGGTAGAGTACCCAGCCTCTTTGTTCTGCCTGATAGTATTGCTCAAAACCAATAGATCTGAGAAATTTTAGAAGCTGACTTCCGCGGTCATCAATTCGATGCGGCCTCCCTAAAAATGCGACAACAACATCGCGGTCAGCAGCCTCATTCAGGATAACTTCAGAATGGCTGGCAGCAATAATCTGGCTATTCTGTTGAGTAGCTAACTCGGTGAGGGTCTGGTAGATTTGTCGTTGCCTTAGAATCTCGAGGTGTGCATCTGGTTCGTCAAGAAGAAGCACGGACTCAGGATGTGCTGCGAGATAGGAAAAGAGAAGCAGGGTTTGCTGGAGCCCCCGCCCCGATGACGAGAGATCCAGACGACTCTTAGAGCGATCCCTATAGGTCATCTCAATCTCGCCGCGTTCTGGAATGTAAATTGGATTATCGAGATCAACCCCAAATAGGTCATGAATTTTTTTGCAGACCGTTACCCAAATTTCCTCGTCTTCGCTCATAAGTTGGTAGCAAAGATTGCGGAGGACCTCGGCGGTACGCCCTTCTCCAATGCGAACATTGATGGCACCGGGATCAAGCCTTGTTTCGTTTGCCGTAAGTCCCGACATTGGTGGAAGAAACGCGACAAGGAGATTTTCTACCCCCTTGGGTATTGGCATGCGCTCCGGGTTGCTACCTTCGGCCAAACGAAGTGGACGGCAGTAAAAAGACTCCTGGTTCGCATAATCGAACTCAAGTCCAGATTTCCAGGCCTCCCCCTGAGTCACGCCTTCCACAAGAATTTCTATCCGAATATTCTGGGTTTGCTGTCGGCCCTCGATTTTCCGAACATCGCGAACATGCAAATTTCGCCAGAGCAAATTCGCATGTGAAACGGGAATAGAGATCAGGTCCCGCCGATTGATGGCTACCCCTGGCCGCTGCTCGGGTTTCGTTTTGTCTTTATACCTTTCATTCCAACGTTTAAGACCTATATCCCAAAGAGCAAGGGCTTGAAGCGCGGCCGTTTTACCAGAGTTGTTTGGCCCGATGAAAACAACAGGGTTACCAAGCTCTATCTCAACATCCTCAAACCGTTTGAATTTCCTACAGATCAATTTAGTTAGCATGGGTTTGTCCCTTTGTGTAAGAAATTAACTCAGTCCCCAATAACCGTATCCACATGCGCGCGATAAATCCAGGCCGTATCGTGTGCATCGAGAAAATTTGCGTCAAAACCGCCAAAGTAGAGAAATTGACCCGCATCCTCAGAAAAAGGCGACAATTTGATCGTGCGTATCGCCACCAGAAAAGGATCGCCGAGTTTCCATCGCCCATTCACCTCATTGACCCGATAGCTCAAATCGGGATATCGGATCAGATAAGCCGCGCCCGGATACCACTCCCCAAAAGTCTGTCCCCCATTCACCTTTGACTGAACACCCATCAAATGAACGGTCTGTCCCGTCACAGGATCGGTAACAGGCACCATATCGCTGTACGCGGCAATAATACTTCTGCCCCTGATAGAACGTCGCCACGCCTTATTGAGCAACGCATCGATCCTCAACTCAACAGTCGCGGCATAATCCTCCTTTGGATCCATGCGAATAATGCGATCTGTATGAGAAAACAAAAGAGACTCACCTTCACCTGCTGGAGAGGGAATCGCCGTCAAACCGCGGATACCAGCCTGTTCAAAACTATACGGCGTATCATCCGTGTAAACCTCCTTCCAAACAGGTGCTTGCCCATCTACGCGGCGATAAACCGACGTCCCAACCGACGCGTACAAAACGCCATTTGCCTCTGCGAAAGACATAGGACGCGCTACAATCGGCCCAAACTCGGATGCCTCATCCCATCGAATCTTCCCCAACTGAGCCGGATCATACACCCCCGAATAAATCCCCAACTGCCCCGCAGAAACAAAAATGCGATCCACCCCTGTCACGCGATCGCGATGAACAAAAAACGCGCGCACCATGCACCGGTATCCCCTGCCGGACTGAAGCGTAGTCCTCACCCACGAACCACTGTCATCGTCTCGCGTAAAAATATTCGACTCGCCCATCCCGAGAACGCCCCTGCGCCGGTCAGAACCAGCCAGCAAAAGATTTACTCTCTCGGACAGAGGATTGCCCAAGTCATCAGTTTCAAATACCACCGACTTCAGCGCAGTAACCCGAAGATGCGAAGCCCCCAGACTGTGGTCTATACGCCACGCATCAGTCGGTGAATCAATCACCAGAACCTGCGCCCAGGGAATCGCGGTATAAGGATTATCCATCCAATAGCCATTTCCGGCATAAAGCCGCCCCTTATGCGCTTCGATATGCACAATCTCCGTACCCCTCGCAAGAGGATCTGCGGAACCGATGCGACCTGCCAGAAAATTACACATCCAGGACTGCGTATCGCTATTCATCACTTCACCGGTATGGGATTGACAGAAAGGGACAGCGCGCGGTCGCGCTCACTGCGGTAAACAGCCTGGGACAAAAAACCGCGCGCATACAAATCGGACAAAATCGCATCGCGGCGCTCCAGCGCGGCAATGGGATCATTCATCGGAACATCCGCACCCTGCGCGAGATCGCACAGCAGCAAAACCTCGCCAGCCGTGAGCTTTGAATGGTGAATATCAAAATGATACAGGGAAGCCCGCTCAAGACCCTGCACGGGACCAAACGCCGCGTAATGCAAAAATGCGGCAATGCGCTCCTCCTCTGGTGTGTACGCGAGAAAAAGTGCAAAAACCAGACGGCGAATAGGCTGTTGGGGCGCAAGAGCTTCGGAAAGGATCCACTCTATATCTGACGCATCCGACCGCGTGTAATACGCCGTAACCAAATTGGGTATATCATCGGCATAATGCGAAGTTGGCGGCACATTGAGAGCGCGGTGAAAAGCATCTCGGTAATCCAGGAAAACTACAAAAACGCAAATCCCCAGAGCGATTGCAGCAATTGGTAAAAAAATATATCGCGCCTTGAAAGTCACACATCCTCCACTTACAGGGTATATTCAGTCTGTGTAATATTCATACCCGCAATCTCGTACACCCGAAAGGGATGGGGTGGCTCTCGAAAAGCACGCGCTGTCGCAAAACAAACATGACCTTCCGCCATGAGATCCTCTCCCTCGTGATAATGCCCACTAAGCACGAGCTTGTGGCGCGAATCTGCGAGCAGTGCAGCTTTCAACTCAGCCGCATCGCCATAATTAAATGGATATCCTCCGCTATGCTCGGGAAATATCATATAGTGTTGCAAATGAATTTGCGGCCGCGGATCGCCATCTGACAACACAGATTGAAACCGCGCGCGTTCCGCCCCAACGCGCTGCGGGACATTGTGATCCCCCTCCTTATCGAAAAAAGTAATCACGCGAAAACCCTGCGCATCAAAATCAAAAGGCTGATCGCAAAAGACGCGGCGAAAAGACGCGGGATGATCGTGATTGCCAGGCACATACGCAACAGGACAGGAAAGACTGTCGAAACATTCGCGCACGAGATGGAGATCTTTTTCCCCCAGTGCAATCGTATCGGGATCGTCTAATACATCGAGCGGATAATCAACCAGATCACCCGTCACAGCGACCAAATCGGGAGAATGCGCGGCAATATGACGCGCACCTTCGGATATAAGATCAGGCCCGCACTTAATATTATCCCCTTCGATATGGTGGCGAAGGTGGAAGTCGGAAATATGTGCAATTTTCATTGAGTAATCCTCCGTTATCAGTTATCAATCCCAAGATACACAGATCGGGGAATGCGGTAAAGGCTTGTTTCATGATCCGCAATTAGTTCCCACCCACCAGTCCTCAGCCCCTTGCCTCTTTTCCCACTGGATTTGCCCGTCCTGTTTGCCTATATTCCCAGCGTTTCCAAAACCCCAAACTTTTTCAGGAGGTCATAATGCTCGATGTTGGCGATATCGCGCCTGATTTTCTGGTCAAAGACCACACAGGCAGTGAAGTAAAACTCAGTGATTATCGCGGAAAAACCGTCGTACTCTGGTTTTATCCCAGAGCAAGCACGGGTGGCTGAACGGCTGAAGGTGTGGGATTCCAGGAGCGAATCCGTGACTATGCAGATAGAAATGTGCAAATTCTGGGCGTGAGCACAGACAGTGTAGAAGCCAATGCCAAATTTGCAAAAACACAGGAATTTGAATATCCCTTATTGTGCGACACAGAACGCGAAATCTGTCTATCTTACGGGGCTTGTCAATCGGCATCGGACCGCGCTGCCAAACGCATGACATACCTCATTGCACCCGATGGGACAATCGCACAAATCCATACCAATGTGGATGCGCGAAAACATCCCGAGGCATTGTTGCCCACAATATAGGGATGCATCGACTGGCGGCAGACGGATTGTATCGTCTGCCGTTTTACTTACGAACGAATAGACGAATAGACGAATAGACGAATAGACGAATAGACGAATAGACGAA
>VXRD01000073.1 GCA_009838845.1 Gemmatimonadota bacterium
TTGCTTTTGTTTATTTTGAGATACTTAAGCGTCGTACTATGTTCGCCAGCGCGCTACCCCACCCTGCGGATAGCTGGGTTTGCCGGTGGGGCTGGCGGGGGGGGATTTGCAGGGGGGCGATGATCGGGTTTTGCAGGCTGGTGCGGATTATTTGCACCGTCTGGGCGGTGGTGTTTTGCAGATTTTGCCAGGGGTATATACGATGCGGAACGCGCTTTATTTGCATCCAAATTTGACTGTGCGCGGGGCGGGTAACGAGACGGTGTTGAAGAAGGCTGCGGGGGTTGTGACGCCTCTGGTGCGGGATTCCGATTGGTATGAGGCGCGAGTCGAGGTGGAGGATGCACATGGGTTTGGCGTGGGATGTGGGGTGATGTTGCGGTCTTATGGCAAGTCCGGTATGACGGTGGTGAAAGATACAGTGATGGCGATAGAGGGACGGGTGATTTCACTTAGTAAGCGCGTGTACAAGAATATGTGGCTGGATGAACGGGCTACGCTGGCGACGATTTTTCCCATTTTGACAGCGGAAGAAGGGGTTTGCGATGTAAATGTTGAGAATATAGTTCTGGATGGCAACAAAGAAAAGAATGAGGAGATCAATGGGAATTATTCGGGGGTGGTGTTTTTGCAGCGCTGCCACCGCTATACTTTTCGGAATGTGACGGCGCGCAATTACAATGGTGATGGGTTCAGTTTTCAGGTTTGCGATGATTTTGTTTTTGAAAATTGTGTGTCGAAGAACAATGCCAATCTGGGGTTTCATCCGGGTAGCGGATCGCAGCGACCGCGATTTCACAACTGTCGGTCAACGGGCAATAGTCAGGGTATTTTCTTTTGCTGGGGTGTGTCGGATGGCATTGCCGAGGATTGCGCGTGTTTGGACAATCGGGATTTTGGCATTTCAATTGGGCACAGAGATACGGATAACCGGATTGTCAATTGCGAGATTGCGGGTAATCACAAGGTGGGCATTTTGTTCCGGACGCCTTTATCCGAGTTTCGAGGGGCGCACAGGAATGCGATTCATGCGTGTGTGATCCGCGATAATGGTTTTGCCGAGAATGGATATGGAATTGAGATTCGCGGTACGACGTACGATGTGGAGATTCGAGATAATCGGATTGAGGATTCGGGAGGAGAGAAGCAGAAGGTGGGGATTGCGATCGAGCGCGAAGCGCGCGGAACGGTGATCGAGGGAAATACTTTTGTCAATATGCAATCGGATGTTGTGCAAGAGTGTGCGGCAGAGTAAGAGAATATGCAGCTTAAAGATAAAATAGCGATTGTCGTTGGGGCAGGGCAGTCGGCGGGCGAGACCATTGGCAATGGGCGGGCGACGGCTATTCGCTTTGCCAGGGCAGGCGCGCATGTGCTTCTGGTGGATAAGGATGTCGCGTCTGCGGAAGAGACTGCGCGGATGATTGCACAGGAGAAGGGGAGCGCGTCGGTGCTCGGCGCAGATATTACGATTGAAGATGATTGTCGGGCTATTGGTGAGACTTGTGTCCAGCGCTATCGGCGTATCGATATTTTGCACAATAATGTCGGTACGCTGAGGGGTGACGGTGGTTCTGTTGACTTGAGTGGTGAAGGCTGGCAGCGACTTATGGATATCAATCTCAAGGGGCTGTTTCTTACCTGTAAATATGTGCTTCCCATTATGCGTGCACAGAGAAGTGGTGTTATCGTCAATATTTCTTCTACGGCGGCTGTGTGTTTTCGCCCCAGGACGCTTGCGTACAAAATTGCCAAGGCGGGGATCAATGCACTTACGCAGAATCTCGCGCTTGAAAACGCGCCTTATGGCGTGCGCGTAAATGCAATTTTGCCCGGTTTGATGGATACGCCTATGGCGATTGAATCTCGCGTTCAAGATCAGGGTGTCAACCGGGATGCGCTTCGCAAAGAACGCGCTGAACAGGTGCCTCTTGAACAAAAGATGGGGTCGGCGTGGGATGTGGCTGCTGCTGCGGTGTTTCTCGCTTCAGAGGAGGCGAGGTACATTACAGGCGTTTTACTCCCGGTTGATGGGGGATTGAGCGCGCGCGTTGGTTAAATAGGAAGGATTATGTATGTATAAGGCTATCGGAGGAGGAATCGGACATGTAGCAACTGGTCTGGTGGTTATAATCGTACTGCGGCTTATTGATATCAATATATCGCCTGCTGTTGTGGCAGGGATTATGGCTGCGATGGTGATACCCGCATCATATCACGCCTATAATATGGGTAAAAAGGACGGGATGTCCGCTGCTCAGAAGGTTGAGGAAGATCGCACAGACAGGGGAGAGGAGAGTTAGAGACAGAATTGAGACGTTTTACGATTAGACGGTCTCTCTATGAGGGACCGTTATTATTTTTTTAGATAGATACGTTCTGCGTTCTTATGGAAGAGTTTTTCCTGGTCCGCTACGTCGGCGTTGGCGACGATTTCGCGCGATATTTGGACCCAGGTTTGGATATCGGACCGCGTGTTGCAAACGGGCCAGTCGCTGCCCCAGACCACGCGATTCCAGCCAAAGCTGGCGATGCAGTGTTCGACATAAGGGCGTACGGCTTCGGTGGTGGCATTTCCTTCGGCGCAATAGGCGAGGACGCCCGAGATTTTGCATGCGACATTGGGGAGGGTGGCTATTTGTGCGATGCGGTCACGCCAGGGATCTGTCTCGCTATTTGCAATATCCGGTACGCCGCAGTGGTCGAGGATGAATTGGACGTCTGGACATTTTTGCGCGAGGTTGCGGGCGATGGGTAGTTGGTCGGCGCGGAAGCAGAGGTCGAAGGTGAGGTCGTATTTTTCGAGCAGTCGGATGTTTGCCGAGAAGTGATCCGATTGGGAGAGGTCGTCGGGCATGGTGTGCAGGATGCGGCGGAAGCCGACGAGTTTGGGGTGCTGAACAGATTCGATATAGGCTTCAAATCCAGAGGGAGATTCAGGACGGCAGTTGGCGATGACGCCTTCGATTATGGCATTGGGTTGTTCGGATAGTTCATAAACAAATTGCGTTTCGTCCAGCCAGTGGGGGTCATCGGGCGAGGCTTCCATGAAAATGGTGCGCGTGATGCCGCTGCCTTTTGTGAGGGTCAAATAGTCTTCGATGTGGAAGGCATTGCCTTTGAGTGGTGGTAGGCTATCAGTCCACGAATAGGGGTATTTGTCCGGGTAGATGAGGTGTTGATGGGTGTCTAAGATGGGGATGCTCATGGGGTTTTCCTTTGTTGTGTTTTATTTTTTGGGGAGTGGGTTTTGTCGATGGGATTCTTCTATTACGGCGATTTGTGTGCGCACTTGCGCGGGTGTGATGAGGAGTTCGCCATTGTTTTTGAGGGCGTCGTAGATGTTGTTGTAGAAGCGTTCAGGACCGCTTTCGAGTGAGACGGAGGGGGTGTTGTTTTTCTTTTCTTCTTCGAGTGTCCACGTTTCTTCGGTCCAGTCGAGTTCTTCGCGGGTGTACTGTCGGTTTACCGACCAGGTCCACATGTCGTGTTTGGGTGCTTTTTCGGGATCAAAATAACGCCATTTGAGTGCTGATGATCCCCCTGTGAGACCGCCGTAAGTGCCGTTAATGGTGTAGGTGTCGTTTTGCGGGTAATGCAGATAGTTGCTCACGACGATGTCGATTTGGGGTGCCTGTCGTTCGGGGTCGTACAATGTGACGGTGCAGTGATCGTCGGCATCGCCATCAAAGGGGTTGTTGCAGTCCATTCGGGCAAAGACGCTGGGGGTGCGGTCAAAGCCGAAGAGGCAGAGGGCTTGATCGACGGGATGGGGACCTGTGTTGAGCAGACCACCGCCCCAGTTTTCCTGACGGGTTTGCCAGTCCCAGCGCCGCGAAAAACCGCCCCAGGAGGATCGGATGTACACGATTTTGCCCAAAACGCCCGAGTTGATGATTTCCTGGATTTTGTCAAAGTAGGGCTGCAACCGGTTGTTCTGAAAGGGGGCAAAGACGCGGTTGTTATCTCTGGCTGTCTGAACGATGTCGTCGAATTGCGCCACGGTTTTGCAAGTGGGTTTTTCGCATACGACATGGCCACCCGCCTGGAGAGCGGCAATGCTGGCGACGGGGTGCAGGGGCTGGTGCAGGGCGTTGACAAAGAGATCAAATCTACCCGCTTTGATCATGTCTTGCCAGTCTTCATAAGCTTCGGCTCCAAATTGTTCGCGGGCATCGCGCCTGCGCTCGGGCAATTGATCGGCTACGGCTACAATTTTGAATTTGTCGGGCATCTGATTCAATTGTTTGGCGTGGATGTTGTATCCACTGCGACCCTGACCACCGATGGCGACGCGAATGATGTTGTCGTTGGACATGTGCGTTCCTTTGTGAGTTGAGTTTTCGGTATTTCTATTTGAGAAAATAAAAAAGGCGATTCCCAATAGGAATCGCTTCTTCTATTTTACCATTGTCATTCAAACATCTACCACACCTTTATCTGCTTCATCTTCTTGTTTAAATACTAATTCATCGAGGACCAGTACTTTCACATCCTCTACTCGTTTAAGAGCTTTATCATTGGTCAGAAAGACCTGGCAGTTCGCCGTTTTAGCAACAGCAACTTGCAGTGCATCAGGTGTACGTAACCCATACTGCGCTCGAAGAACAGCGGCTTGCTCGGCTATCTCTATATTGACAGGTAACATATAAAAGTTGGCACTATGAAGCAACAAATCGCGATATTCTTTTTGTAGATGAATATGTCCTTGTTTCAGAGGCTGAGTTAAAACTTCCGTCAAGGTAATGGCTGAAGTAAATCCTGTAATGATTCCTTGCTCAATCCTCCGAAAAATCTCCGTAACCAATACATCGTATTCGGGATGCATTTCGATTAAATAAATGATAAGCGGCGTATCGCATCCCAACATTGTCACATCTGCCAATGCGTCATCCAGTGTGATCACTGTCGATGATCCCATTCTTCTCGAAGACTGTCAACATACTTTTGAGGATCTACACCTTTCCAAATTTCTTTGCCTAATCCACGCAACTCCAGGATACTCCGTTTTTTGGTGTCCTGAGGGGCGGTAAGTGCCAAATCATGAACCGTCATCTCTAACAAGCGTAAACGCTCTGATGCAGGTAAAGGTTTAACATATTTTTTATAAACTTCTTCCAGATGATCCGCCATGCCATCTCCTTTCACTACATCTAACAGGCTACCGCTTACAGGCAATCCTCCTGATTATACTCACTTTTTATTTTTTAAGCAAGCTGAGATGTAATATTGTACGGATTGACAATCTAAGTTTGGCACTATTGTATATAATCCCCTATCAACCGATTTCTAAAAAAAGAAAGACCGCGAGATATTTCGATTCGTGGTCTTTACTTTATAGGTGATGCGCGGCTAATCCGCGTCTTTTACTATTCATACCGCAAGGCTTCAACCGGATTGGCAGTTGCGGCTTTGAAGGCGTGATAGGCTACAGTTACAGAAGAAATTGTCAAGGTGAGCAGTCCCCCAACTAGAAAAGGACTAACACCCAGATGGATTCGATATGGAAAGCTCTGGAGCCAGACCTCCGCAACATAATAAGATATAGGATAGGCAAGCAAGTTTGCATATATAACCAATTTTGAGAACTCCTTCGAGAGTAATACCACGATGTTGATACCGGAAGCACCGAGGACTTTTCGCACGCCCACTTCCTTTGTTCTTTCTTCTGTGGAAAAAGCTGCAAGGCTGAATAGCCCCAGACAAGCAATAGAAATTGCGATCACGGCAAAAGTACCTATAATGTGTGCCTGTCTTTCTTCAGCGCGATACAGTTGATCAAACCGGTCGTCTAAAAAGAAAAATTCAAATGGGCGATTGGGGTTAAATTCTTTCCATCTGCGTTTTAGGAAACTTAGTACATTCTGAACATCTGACCCTGAAATCCGTACTGACAAAAAAGCATAATAGTAAGACTTTTCAATAGTATCAATGTGAAATAAGATGGGTTCAATAGATCTATGTAAAGAATGGTAGTGAAAATCTTTTACAAGGCCGATGATGCGGCCTTTTTTCCTTACCCATTTATCTCTCCAATATCTAAGCGTTAGTTCCTTTCCAATCGGTTGTAGCCAGCCTAATTTTTCCGCCGCAGCTTCATTCACGAGAAATGCGTGAGCCGCGTCACTGATATGATGTTCAGAAAAGTCACGGCCGTTGAGAATTTCCATATTATAGGTCTCGACAAAATCTTTATCCACAGTTAAAGTAAAAATTTCCAAACTGTCGTCTCGAGCATTATTGGGAAAGATATGAAATTCATAAAGCCCCACTTGGGTCGGCACCCCTGAAGAACCTGTTACGCTTATCACGCCGGCACCTTCACTCCATTTCTGTTTGAGTACTCTGTAATTTTTTTGATCGTCAATCTCGCGTAAAGGGACAATCACCATCTGTTCTTTATCAAATCCCAGACGTGCATGTTGCAGGAAATTGAGCTGGCTATAAATAATGACCGTACCGATGATTAGAATGCTCGATATCGCGAACTGAAAGATCACCAACCCTTTGCGCAGCCAGGCAGAATGGCTATGAGGCGTAAATAAGACGCCTCTTACAGCTCTGGCAGGTGTAAATCTCGAAAGGTAAAATGCCGGATAGCTTCCGGCTATCACACCTACCCCCAATACCAACCCCACTGAGATGAGAAAAACAGTCAGATATTCTAAATCCTGCCAGCCGACTTGCTTTTGTGAAATAGAGTTGAATATTGGCAACAGACATTCTACGAGCCCAAGTGCAAGCACACAAGCCAATGTTGCGACAAGCAGGGATTCGCACAGAAATTGTCTGACAAGCTGGCTGCGATATGCACCAAATACTTTGTGCATGCCGACTTCCAATGCACGTCGAGCCGATTGGGCTGTTGTCATGTTGATGAAATTGATGCAGGCTATGAGCAAAATAAAAAAAGCAATGGTGGAAAAAATATATACATAGACAATATCACTGTTGGGGGTCAGTTCTCTTTCGAGATGAGAATATAGATGTATGCGTTTTAAAGCTTGAACCCTAAAACTCACCTGTCCGCTTATATGCGAAGGCATATTTTGCGCGATAAATTTTGGCATCTGGGTTCGAATTTCAACTATGTCATGATCCTCATGGAGTAGGATATATGTGTACATGGGAGGCCATTCCCAGTTTACAATCCACGGATCCACGGATTCAGCGGTTGCAAAAGACGCCAGAAAATCAAACTGGATATGTGAATTATAAGGTGGATCCTGAACAATGCCCGTTATTTTGCAATCAAATTTCCGGTCTATATTGAGTACTTGGCCAATCGCACTTTCATTTCCGAAGTACCGCTTAGCTGTCGATTCAGTCAGTACTACCGAGAAGGGTGCTTTCAAAACTTCGGCGGGATTACCTTCGAGAATTCGAAATGAAAAAACTTTAAAAAAAGCAGGATCAGTATAAAAGAAGCGTTCCTCTTGAAATTCTGCCTGTACACCCCGCGCAACAAGAGAGTTTTTGGGATATAGACGAACAACTTCCTCAATCTCGGGGTAGGTATCTTGGAGGGTCAGGGCAAGTCGTGCGGGCGTGGTAGCTGACCGAGTGACCCCCATTCCTTTGTGAAGCACTTCGCTGGTAATACGGTAAATCCTGTGGGCTTGCCTATGAAATCCGTCGTAGTTCAATTCGTCTTTAACATAAAGCATAATGAGCAAACAGCAGGCCATACCCAGTGCAAGCCCGATGATGTTAATAAATGTATAAGTCCTGGACTTAATCAGAATCCTCAGGGCTGTCTTAAAGTATATTTTGAACATTTTTTCTCCAGGCTTAGTCTGGCTTGAACAGACTCAAAATGACTTTCTACTTTCTGCTGACATTTTCATATCAAACGTAAAAAACAGATACTCTGTGACCTAATTCTCCTTTTTCATCTTCGGCAACAGATCGTATTTGACCCAGCCATTATCTGGATCAATTTCGAGCGCTTTTTCAAAAGCTGCTCGCGCTGAATCCTTCTCATCGCGGTCCATATACGCGATGCCCAGCCAGGCATAGGTCTCGCTGTGTCCCCAAACGGGATGGATGGGATCGGTTGGTTTTTCTCGTGCAAAGAGTTCTGCAGCGCGCTGGAGCCCTTCCTGTGCTCGTTCTTTGCTCCCACCCCACATTTTGGGTGTGTTAAAAGCACTGATGGCCGTGCTCAGGACTACGCGCGGATTGTCGGGTGCGAGTTGTTCGGCTTTTTTTAGGAGATTGCCGGATTTAGGGCCGAGGAACATGCCTTTGATTCCACTCAGGCTGATTTGCCGTCCGTACACGCTCGAGAGCAGTGCATAGACTTCGGCAGCGATCGTTTTGGCATCTTCCCGAGTGACTTCTTCCCGTGTGACTTTTTCCAGATGCTCAGCCGCTTCTTTGAGGTGTTTAGAGGCCCGGTCTTTGTCCTTTTTGCCTTGAGCTAAGAGATAGTTGGCGATGCGGTAGTCGGTGAGGGCGATGTAGTAATGGCTCCATGCGGAGAGGCTCTTATCGGTGAGGGTGCGTTCGAATGTCGCCCGGGCGGCGTACATGGCGTCGAGATTGTTCTCGTTTATACTCTGTTGAAGGATATTTCTGCCGCTGGTGAGGAGGCTGGCGGCGGATTGTGCGGGTTCGTCAGATTTGGCAGTCGGCGGACCGGAATTTTGCTCATAGGTTGATTGCCGCGCAGCCGCACATCCGAGTTTGGTGAAGATGATGAGGGAGGCGATGAATGCGAGTAAAATGTATTGCATGGCTGTTCTCCTGAATCTATGGGTTTAAAGTGACGGTGGCACCGAAGTAGATGGATCGGCGAAAGGTGGTGGTGCGAGGCTGGCGTTGGCTGTAGTCTATAGAGTAATCGTAGTCGAGCACATTGGCGCGGTTGAGCAAATTGTTGATTGCCATATAGAAGACGATCTGGTGATTTGCGCCAAAGGGTAGTAAATAGCTCAGTTGTCCATCTACTTGCCGAAAGGACGGTAGCCGTTCTGAGCCGATGGGGCCTTCGATGGGCAGGTAGTAGCCCTGGTTTGCTACGGGAATTGCGCCCACGATTGGGGTGATGGGGCGACCCGTGGCATACTTCACGGTCAGGCCGCCGCTGAGGTCGTCAATGAGCCGCATTTTTGCGACGAGTGTCAGGTTGTGTGTGATGTCATAAGGCGATGGGGCTTCTTCGTAGTGCATCTCTGATCCGATGTGGCGCACCTGCAAGCGGCGGGATCTCAGCAGGCTGTAGGCCATCCAACCGCTGAAGCGCGTGCTGAGAAAATCGCCGCGTTTGAGGAAGAGATCTAAGCCAGAGGCGCTGCCTTTGCCATCGTTGGAGAGGTTCAGGTCGGGATGATCCAGTACGAGGTTGCGGTAGGGTTTGTGGTATGCCTCCAGGCGCATCATGAACTGGTCGCGTTCGTGGTGCAGGCCGATGATTCTGTGCTGGGCGCGTTGAGGTCCTATATTGGGATTGCCGCTGGTGGCGTTGTATTTGGACGGGCCGGGAAATTGGTGGTAGATGCCCCAGGCGAGGCGTGCGTCTGTGTGTTCGGTAAACTGGTAGCGCGCAGATACGCGCGGGTCTATGGCAAACCGGTCGCTTAGATTGTGGTGGTCGGCGCGTGTGCCGAGATTGACGACGAGGCGGCGGGCAGGTTCAAAGTCGATTTCAAAGTAGGCACCCGCGCGCCGGGCACCGTAGGATGTATCGAGTTCAAATATCTCTGCCTGGGGGTCGAATATATCGCCTTGAGGAATACTGCCCACGAATTGATTATCCGTGTGTTCGATTTCGCCGCCCAGGCGCAAGAACGCAGATGTGGTGAGGGCGCGTTCTATGTCTGTGCGGAGTTTGAGGGTCAGGTCGCGGGGCGAGAAATCCAGATTGCCCAGTTGTTTCCGCGCTGTGTGGTGGTTGAGCGAGGCGCTGGTCTCCATGATCCAATTGGCGAATACCTCCATCCACTCGAGGTTGTGCAACGCGCTGTTGGAACTGCCTTTGTAAATACCGTCAAAAGAGGGTTCTGTGACGCGCACGCCCAGGCGGTCGCTCGCGTTGAAGCTGAAGAATTTGAGGCGTCCGGTCGGCGAGTACTGGTAGATCAAATTGAGGTTGCCGTCGTGTCCGCGCGGCGTGGTGGTGAACGCTCTGCTGTGGCGGTTGACGCGAAACAAAAGATCGGTAAAGCTGAGGTTGCCGGTGAAGCGTACGCCCAATTTGTCGGATACAAGGGGCAGGTTGAGGCCCAGAGAGCCAGCGGCGAGGCCCAGGTTGAGCGTGTAGCTTTTTTGCGCGGGCATGTTATGGGTTTCCATGGACAGGACTGCGGAAAGCGCGTTGCCATAGCGCGCGGGAAATCCGCCTGTGGAGAAGACGGTGCCCTGTACCATAAAGGGAGAGATGGTGCCGAAGACACCGCCGGTGGGCGACTCGTATTTGTAGGGATGTACGACTGTGGCTTGTCCGAGCAATATGACGGTTTCGCTTACGTCGCCTCCGCGTACAAAGAGGCCGGCGCCGTCATCGACGGTCGCGACGCCGGGGAAGGTTTTGAATGCGCGGAATATATCGGCAGAAGCGCCAGGTGTTGTTACGACATCCAGGGGAGAGAGGGTTACGGTTTCGTCTTCCCCAGTGGTATAGGTGCTTGCCGTGACGGTGGTCTCGTCGAGTTGGATGAGGACGAGGCGCAGGATCAGGCGAACGGTTGTGGTATCGCCGGGCGTTAGATGCAGGGTCTGCTGAGCGGGTTCATAGCCGATGAAGGATGCGTGCAGTTTGCATTTGCCCATGTGCTGTGTGGAGAAGGCGAAGCGTCCTTCGCGATCGGTGATTGCGCCGTCGAGCGTGCCAGTGATTTGCACGTTGACATAGGCTACTGGGCGATCTGTTTCGTCGATTACCTGGCCCTGAATAAAGGCGTGATTCTGTGCAAAGGCGGGCATAGCGAAAGACAGAAGGAGGAGGACTATTGCCCATTGCGTTTTGTATGTGGGGAGATGTTTCATGTTTGTACGCCTGTTAGTCAATGCCGGCACTGCGGATTACGGTTTGCAGGGCTTTTAAGTGTGTGGTTAAAGACGCGCGGCCTTTTTCCGTGAGGCTGTACCAGGTGACTGGTTTTCGGTTTTCGAATCGCTTGTCAATATCGACATAGCCCATGTCTTCCAGTTTTCGCAGGTGCGCGCCCATGTTGCCGTCGGTTTCTTTTAGCAGTTGTTTCAAACTGGTAAAGGTCATGGCGTCGGTGTCGGCGAGGAGTACACAGGCGCCGAGCCGAGACCGGTGTTCCAGTAGTTTGTCCAGTTGGGCAAGACTATCGGAGGTGTTAGACGGTGCTTTTTTCATGAGGTTTCATCCATAAGGCACTGATGATCAGGCTGGCGGCGATGGCCATGCCGGCCATGGTCCAGGGGTAGGGAGCGAGATAGTCAACAGCAGGGGCACTCACGATGCATACGACACCAGGGAGAAGAAAGCGACGGTCCAGGTGCAGACCGCCCAGGTACCAGGTGACACCAGAAATTAGAGTGATGTACTGACCCATTACCCAGCCATCCAGGCCGTGTCGCAGGGCGATGAACACAATAGCGGCAATCGTAAAAAACAAACTGCCCCAATGCAGGCTGTGTTTAGCTCCATCGCTGCGTTTTGCGATGCCTTCCGCCCGCTTTGCCCGCACGCCGATCCAGATGCTGATCAGGAATCCAATGGAGGTCGCAATGGGCCAATAGAGGTGGCTTATTTCGGGACGAAAATCGTTGACCATATAACCGGCGACGAGGATGATGGCCCAGAGCACGACTATGGCAATGGAGTTGTATTGCCTCTGATCGCGTTTTTCAACAGCTTCGCGGACGAAGGCCACGTCTTCTTCAAATTTTTGCGTGGGTTGCATTTGATTTCTCCTTTGATGAATTTTAGAGTTCTCTATTTTTTAGAGTTACTTAAGAAAATAGAGTAAATGATCTCGGATGTCAACTTTTTTTTGGAGGTTCAGCAGGGAGGGTTCGCTAAATTCATCGGGTCAAATAAATTTCTGTCTTCAATGCGCTTTTGTTGTCGCCGCCAATTCCGCCGGCATTTAAGCCACGTGTGTACATCATCCAGTGACCACCGCCAAACCGTTGATCGGGGCGCGTCCAATCCCATTGCTCCAGTGCGGGTAACCAGTTCGCTGCCGCTCTGTCGGTTTCGGTGCGTTGGTCTAAAGAGACTAACGCGCCTTTTTCGTCGAGTATTGCATAAAATAATTCCAGTTCGGGGCTGAACCATTCACACCGCTTTTTGTGCGGATGTGTCGCAAATGCAAAGTGCAATCTGCCTTTGTGATCTCGGGATAGCGATGTCGCGCGTCCGCCTTCCATGTTCAAACCATTGAGGACCGGGGATAGATCCACAGGCTCCCATCTCGCGTCGCTGCGATGCCACAATACGCCACTTTGATACCCGGGATATGAGCAGAAGAACCACGGTTGATTGTTTGCATCTACGACGTGATTGCCCACGCGCACGCTGTGCTGGCCATCTCCGCCCTGCGGATCGTGGCAAATGGCTCGCATGGTTTCCATTGTCAATGGGGCGTCAAAGCGCGCGCCTTCGTTAAACCACGTATCGCCGCCGTCTTCTGAATACACATGTACTGCTGCGCGTCCCCGGCAATCTGCTGCGTGTCCAGATTCTGCAAAGTGAAATTGAAATACCAGATGCAGGGTTCCGTCTGGTCCCGTGGTCAGAGATTGCATGAAATGATTGTATCCCGCGACCGGGCTTACTGCAATTGAACGCGGTGGTTCCCAGTTCTGGTTGGCTTTTTTTCGCCGGTACCACATAGCCCATCTGTCCCCGCTCTCGCGATATGACAGGTGAAGTGTTCCCTCCTGATCCACTGCGAAACTGGGATATGTGCTCAATGCGCCCAATGCCTCTGCTTCACTCCAGGTATTTGGATCTTCTGGGTTGTCCGACCATCGATAAAAAAATGGACCGTGGTGCGCTCCGACGAGGGCGTGCAATCGGCCGTTGTCGTCCAGTATCAGGGCGGGTCCACAGTGGTTGTCAATGCCTTCGCCAATTTGAAATGTCCGGTGCATCTCGCCGGATACTTCGTCACAAACGCCTATCATGATCCTCGCCTGTGTGCCTTTTTCTGATGGGGCATCCAACCATCCGATGAATAATTTGCCATCGCGCCGAATCAGTTTCCCGCTCATGTTATATCCGGTTCCGCGGTCTGATCCCTGCGTTGAAATCAGGTGTCGTGTGTTCAAAATAGTCTTCCTTTCTCTATGCTTTCATCCCACCGCCGGGTCATCAGATATTCCATGACGCCATCCATTGCCGAGGGCGTGCCTATCCGCCGCAATGCTTCTAGGGCAAATGCAGCGACGTGACCGTTGGGGTCGGATAATGTGTCGAGTAGGAGAGCTTCGGCAGATATGGCGTCTTTGCCCAGGCGCGTAAATACCATTGCGGCGTTGACGCGGACCTGGTCATAGGGCGTCCAGTCGCGTCGGTCGGGCATTTGCCATTCAGGGCGTCCCACTTTGAGTAATCTTTCAAGTACGGGTATAAATTCTTCGCTGTTTCGCCGAATGCTGCCCAGTGCATCTGCGGCTGTTCGCACAACGCAGTGAGACGCATCGTCCAGACAGCGCGTGAGTGCAGGTACGGCTTGTGCCGCCAGAGTATCCATTTCACCGAGCGCGAAGGCCGCGTTGATACGTGCCCATTCGCTTGAGTTTTCCAGCAGTCCAATTAGAGGATCCAGTGAAGGTGTGCCTATGGCAACGAGGGCATGGACAGCATCTTCCATCGATATGGCGCCTTCATTCCAGGATGTGGGTACGGGGTTCTCGTCTTTGTGTGTGGCAGTGTCTAAGAGTGTTTCTATCAGGGGCTGTACTGCGGGTTGGCCTATTGCGCCCAGAGTATATATAGCCGCGAGGCGCGTCCACTGGTCGTCGGTATTGAGCTTGCGAATCAGCGCTGGAATGGCATCGGTGTTTTTTGTCGCGGCTATTGAGTGCATGGCTGCGAGTCGTTTGTCCAGGTTGTTGTGATGCAGGTCTTCCAATCCATAAGTTGCGGGGTCTGATGCGCAAAAACTTTCGTATCGATCCTTTTTGCCACAGAGCCAATCCCATATATGCGACCAGATTAGGTGCAGATCATGCGGAGTTTTGTATGTTTCGGGATTTCGCCAGATGTGATCCCGACAATCCCACGAGGGGGCGGTCGGTTCTTCGGCGCGCACGTAAATGAATTTTATCATATGCCGGGGTTGGCGAAGCGCGTTGATGCCTGCGGCGTGTCCTATATCAAAGTGTGTGATTGATACTGTGCCAGCTTTACCGGCTATTGGAATGGCGTTCTGGCGGTCTTGATCGGTCAATCGCCTGTGATACTGTGTGCCGGGAATCGCGTGTGTGGGACCGATTTCAACGGGTGAGTCCTGTGGATAGTACATGATGCGCGCAAAGCGCGGGTAGTGTTGGCGCGGGCGTCCCAGAGGGGTGTAAGAATCTTGATGACAATTTTGGGCGAGTGTTCTTTGTGTTGCGTCGGGCGAGATGTAGTGACAAAACCGATGCGGGTGTTCGATATATCCTGGGCCGAGTACGCTGATGAGCGCGCCCTGTACTTCTGGGCTGTTTAAGATGCGATCCATCTCGGGGACGCGAGGCAGCACGTTGTTGCCGTAATTGAATTCTTCATCGACCATAAATTGCAGTTTTTGCCGAATTGTCTCGTGCAGGTCATCGGGGACATCTGGCTCAAAAACCACGTATCCATCTGCGATATATTGACGCATTTGTTCATCGTTAAACAATTTCGGGTCTTCTCGTCTGCCATATCCCATATCTGTGTTCTCCTGTTCTATGGCGCTAAAATGATTAGCGCGGATTGGGTACTGATATATAGTATATAATCTTATCTAAAGATACCTATAAAAAAATTTCAAATTAGGTCTTGACATCCCGCAATTTATCGGGTTATATTCCAAAATAACAGGCGATATGAATCGTCAGGCGGCATTCCGCTCGAAAAGGTTCTCGCCCGTGTGTTTTTACATCTGGTCTTTTTTTTCGTCGGACTCGTTGCCGCCATTCGGTAACCCGACCTGGATACCGTTCTTTAGGCCTTCGCGCAAACACACAGGGCACAGAGAGTTCATTGGACCGCGAGTGGGCGTGACGGGCCGCGATACTCATAAGAGGAGGTTACTATGCCACCAATCTGTATCCAGCGGTCGGGTGTTAGGACCTCTCCCCCGATCAGCTGACATAGGAGGTTCCATGACTTGTAGTACATAAATGGCCGCGATGAATGATCGCGGCCATTCTTTTTTTGTTTAGCAGTCCCTAATCTTTCACATCAAATACGCAATACCCACTTTTGCCATTCCAGCATTGTTGTGTCCCACGTTGGGTGCTGTGTCCAACTGCCAGCTAAATGGCACATTGAGTGCTTCGGCTTCTCGTTTTGCCGTTTCAAAAAATGTATGACCGCGCTCAAAGCGGTGTGCGCCCTGCATCATCGCCTGCGGCGTGCGTCTCAATTTGGGGTGGTTTACATCTACATCATCAGTTCCCAGGAGTACCACAACCCGCTGGTTCAGTGATCGTTTCAAATCCGCGACAGTCAGCCCCGATTCAGCCAATCCATAGGGATAGGTCTGTTTGAATGTGGGCATGGTGTACCATCCAGCGTTGGCCGCTACAAAGATATGTGCATATGACTGAGGCATGAAGTACAAAAATCGGTGTACAAACTGGCTTCCCGCCGAATGCCCATAAAATCCGTAGGACGATGCTTGGAGTCCCACTCGTTTTTTGACGTGGTCAAAAATGCCTTCAATTATTTGAAAAGACCAATCGGCCATGGCATTTCGCGTTCCATCTTCGGCAAATACATTGCCCAGGTTAAATGTCCTTTCATCGGGGTAATTTACCTGTGAAAACTCCGGGGCCAATAATAAAAATCCGTGCGTTTCGGCATGGCTGGCCCAGGTGTTGCGATAGGTGCTGGCATTGCGCGAGGCACCGTGCAGGGCAAATACCACTGGCAGGTCGGCAAGATGGTCTTGAGGGCAATGATACCATACTTTGACGCGATCAAAATTAAATGCTCCGGAACCCGATTCCATATTTTCCTCTTTATTATTCCACAAACCGTTCGACGGCATTTCGGATCGGCGCGACGGTTTGCAGATAGTCGTAGATGGCGCTGAGGTCTTCGTCTGTCATGCCCGCGTACATCGTCCAGGGCATTACGCTGTTCATGCCATTCTGCAATAGTATGTGTTTTGCGTTTTCCCCGGCAAATTGTCTGAAACGCCCGATGAAGTACTCTTTTTTCCAATGCCCAATTCCCGTTTCTGTGTCGGGTGTAATATTGGCCGATTGCACGGTTTTGCCACTGGGCAATCGAAATTGAAATCCTCCGGCGAATTGCATGTCTTCAACTGGCTGCCTCTGTTGATTATGAGGCGTATGGCAAGTGGCACATCCGGCAATGGTCGCCAAATACTTGCCATAAGCAACGGGATCTGAACGATCAAACGGCTTGGGGAGTTTATAGGGTTCTGGCATTGTGCGTACAAGCAGGTTCATGGGAAAATTCAATTTGGACCGCGGTGGGATATGGTCAATGGGAGATAGGGTACGCACATAAGCGACAATGGCGTCAATATCTGCTGGCATGAGATTTCGATATGCGCGATAGGGCATCAGTGGAAAAAGCGGATCGCCGTTTTTATTTACGCCGCTGGTAAAAGCCCGAATGATTTCGCCATCTGTCCAATCTCCCAGAGCTGCCGGTGTAATATTGGGGGCGATCAAGGTGCCTGGAAATCCCGCTGTTTCCGGAAATACCTCGCCGCCTTTGCCCTCGGTGCCCGGTAGCGGTGGCGCAGAATAATGCGCCCAATCCCGCGTTGAATGGCATTCGAGACATACCGTGACGTGATTGGCTAAATAACGTCCCCGTGCGATTTGTTCGGGCGTTCTCGACACGCGAATATTATAAGGCGGGTCTGCTTTGGGAAAATTGGTTTTCAGATGGTAGACAACGCCCAGCGCACCCACAATTACGAGTGCCACTATAACAGTTACAGTCACGACCACCCACTTCATTGGTATTTCTCTCCGGGTATGATATCCATACAAAGTCTATCGCAAACGATAGATTTATCTGAACAAATTGTCAAGAGTCTCGTATTTTGTCTATTGACTTAATATAAAAAATTAGTATTATTTATATAGACCATATCCGTCCGCACTACTCAAAGGGGGAAAGCCATGCAGACTTTCAACGAATTGCGCGACCGGGAAGAGGATAGAATCAGCTTACAATTCAAAGTCGCTATGGGCATTATAGGCGTAATTTTTGCGGTTACTCTGGTTTATAGTGTTCTCAGTTTCTAATGCATACAATATCACAGACAGCCTCAACGCTGAAAAGCGTTGGGGCTTTTTTTATTTGTTTTTTTCCACGGCATTTCGCATCGCTACCATTTGACCAATGGCATACGCCCAGCCAATGCGCGTATCTGGTGTATCACCCAGAATGCCCGGCGTGTGGTCGGGGTCAATCATGCCGTTGTAACCCACCTCTTGAAATGCCTGAACGCAGGCAAACATATCGCATTCGCCGTCATCGTGAAAGGTCTCGATATACTTAAATCGAGGTATTTCCACTTTCACATTTCGGAAATGCACGGTTCCAATGCGATTCCGCGATCCAAAATAGCGAATCATCTCGACGGCATCCGCGCCTTTTTCCGTCATTACGCCCGTGTCGTAAAAAATGCAATTTGATGGGCTGTCTATCACTTCGATCAACCGTTGCATGCCCGCGATGTCGCCCAGGGGTTGGGCAACGCCGCGATATTCGGGAACCGGTGGATCATTGGGATGTGCGGCCAATTGTACACCCGCTTTTTCTGCCGTTGGGATCGCGTTTTCCAAAAAATAGGTCAGATTGTCCCACATTTCATCCATTCCAATTCGCCCGATTGAATTGAGAGGTGGGAGATTGGCTATCCGCTCGTTGTCAAAGTCCCGCAAATCTGCGCCGCCGCGTCCCGCACCTCGCTGCGCCGCATATCCTTCTGATGCTCTGAGGGCTGTGAAACTGTAGTTCAATGCTCGAAGTCCCAGCCGTCCTGCGATTTCGATATTGGTTTTTATAATTTTCAGATCGTCTTCTCTACCCGGTTGGCCCATTAATATGCGCCCTGAAATACCCAATCCCGCGATTAGAGGTGTCAGATCAAATGATTCGATTCTGGCTTTGATGCGTTGCAATTCCCGTTCGTCCCATATTCCTCCTTGCGCACCTTTTGGCCCCATCTGTGTTGGCGGTACCAGTTTGCGTTCGCCCGTTCCCGGTTCTGTACGCCATCGCGTTGGCATTACTACCGCATCGACCCCAATTTGCCGATAAAAGCGCAATGTTTGCTCTGAAATATCGCCAATACCTTTGCCTATTTTGATTTGTGGCATTGCGGTTGTTCTCCTTTTTTTGTAATGTTGTTGATCGCTGACTGCTGACCACTGACTACTGACTGCTCATGATGGATCAACTCAAAACTGAAATGAATCGCCGGTTTGGTGTTGCGCCTGCCGATGTGCGCGTTGTGCGATCGCCTTATCGGATATGTCCTCTCGGCGCACATATTGATCACCAGCTTGGGCAGGTTACGGCTATGGCTATTGATCAGGCTGTGTACCTGGCTTTCGCGCCATCGGTCGATGGAAATACGCATCTTCAGAGTCTTACTTTTGAGGGCGAGGTCTCGTTTGCACTGAGCGATGTGCCCGACAAAATAGATGGGGATTGGGGCAATTTCCCGCGCGGCGCAGTGCGTGCATTGCAGCAAGAGGGCCATAAACTCACGCGCGGGATTACGGGGCTTACAGCGGGCAGGATGAACGAAGGGGGTTTGAGTTCATCGGCTGCTATTGGTGTGGCGTATTTGCTCGCTTATGAAGAGGCCAATGATTTGTCCCTGTCGCCCGCAGATAATATTCGGCTCGATCAGGCGATTGAAAATGGCTACCTCGGTCTGAAAAATGGCATTTTGGATCAATCGGCTATCCTGTTATCGCAAAAGAGATTTCTCACGGTGATCGATTGCGCGTCTGCCACGCACGAATTGATTCCCCAGTCCAATACTATGCCAGACTTTGATATTCTGATTGCCCAATCGGGCTTGCGCGAGGCGCTGGTTTCGACAGGGTATAACACGCGGGTAGATGAATGCGCCCGTGCAGCGCGAATATTGCTCGATGCCGTGGGGCGTGCCGATCGAGAACCTTTGCTCGGCAATATTGCCTTTGAAGAATACGATATGCATAAAAATCTGTTGAGCGGTGCCCCTGCCAAACGCGCCAGACACTTTTTTACGGAATCTGAGCGCGTGCGTCTGGGGATTGATGCCTGGCGCGCTGGCGACCTCGAGACTTTTGGCAGGCTGATCGCCGAATCGGGGCGCAGTTCTATTGATAATTACGAATGCGGTAGCAACCCCCTCATTGATCTCTATCATATTCTCATTGAGACCGATGGGGTTTACGGCGCCAGGTTTAGCGGCGCTGGTTTTCGGGGGTGTTGTGTTGCGCTGGTTAATCTCCAAAAATCCAGTGCAGCGATTGAACAGATTCAATCGGCTTATCGCGCCAAATATCCCGATTTGTCAAAAAATGCCCCAGTTTTTATTTGTCAACCCGACGATGGAGTCAGGATTCTGTGAAAGCTATTATTCTCGCGGCGGGATACGCCACGCGGCTGTATCCTCTTACAAAAAAATTTCCCAAGCCTCTGCTCAAAGTGGGGGGCAAGACGATTCTCGATTACCTGCTTGAACAGATTAAAGCTATTGCAGATATCGATGGTGTTTATGTGGTGACCAATCGCCGATTTTATGGGCACTTTGCCGACTGGGCGCGTGCAAATAGAGCGATACAGACTGAGATACTCGACGATGGTACGACTTCCAATGACAATCGTTTGGGTGCTGTGGGCGATATCCAGTTTGCTATTGAAGCGCGCAATATTGCCGATGATGTTCTCGTTCTCGCCGCGGATAATATTCTGCTGTTTTCTCTCTCCAAATTGGTCAATATATTTAAATCCAATCCCGTCTCCCATATTGCCGTGCGCCACAATCCCGATTACGATGATCGCAAGCGCAGGGGCAATGTCCGGTTAGACAAAGATAATCGCGTTTTGCAATTTATTGAAAAACCCGATAGACCCATTTCCGAGTGGTCGGCATCACCCGTTTATATTTACCCGGCATCGATACTGTCCCGTTTTAAGGAATATATCGCCAACGGAGGCAATCCCGACGCGCCCGGGCATTTTTTGGAGTGGTTGCATATATGCGAAACCGTTTACGCGTACGATATTGAAGGTGGTGTTCTCGATATTGGCAACCGCGAATCTCTGGCCGAAGCGCGGGCGTTTTTTCAATCCAAAGATCGCTGATCATCCTCGCGCATTGACATTGTGTATTTCAGGCTCTATCTTGTAGAAAATCGAATTTCTGGTAACCTCAATACAAAGGATTTTTCACTATGGCAAGCGTCAATATTATCCGTCATAAGCCCATTCCCATTTTTTGTAGCACAGCCGAAGTCGTTATGACATACAACGACGACCAGGTCGTGCGCCTCGTTGAACCCAGCGGCAATGTGGGTACGCAGTATCCCAATGAACTCGGATCAGAGTGGTTTGGTACCATTGAGAACCTGAGTCTGGGGCTTGCTCGCGGGGGCGCGAACTGGGGCGATGTGTACAAAACCGATGTCCTGTGGACGACGCCATCTGATAGTCGTGACGACTGTGAGGCTTACCGAGATGCGTTCAATGCCGTATATGGACCTGTGATTGATGCTGTGACGGATTGTGAACTCAAATCCAATCGCATGGCGCGTTTTACCCATGGAGAAGGATTTCCAGATCCAGTAGCGCTTTTTGAGGTGGAAATTAAAGCGGTTAAGGGCGAGGATATTTCCTTTGGCGATGGGAAGATCGAATACGGTGCATGGACCGACCACCAGCCCAGTGGCGCGTCGGTGATGCACACCGATGCTGAGGGCAATACGGTTACGACACTCGGCGATGACCTCAAACGAGAGATGGAATTTGTGCTCGTAGAACAGTACGAAAAAAAGCTCGCGGCTGACAATGTGGATTTCAAGACCCAAACCGCGCATCTCGAGGTGCTCGTGGCGATTGACGACGATCCTTCGGCGACCTGGACGCGCATTGAAACTGTGCGCGAAGTGATTGCCGATTATTTTGGTGACCACCGCCCCGCAGGTAGAATTTATGCGGTTTCGCGTATTCCCAATCTCGATGGTATCGTTGAACCCCAACCGCGCTGTGTTACCGGCGATGTCGCTATTGATCGCTCGGGGGAGATTGTAGATGGTTTCAGTACCTGGACGGCCATTCGGCACCAGGGGATATCCGAGGTTCTCGTGAGCGGTGTTGGTGGCGATGATGCAGATGCTATTCTCAATACGATTGACGGGCATATCGTGGCAGCAGGCGGCGCAGGGTTGAAAGAAAATGGGGTTTTTAACAATGCGTACATTGTGGCTGCAGAGAGTAGTGAGGCTTCGCGCGACCGTTTGACTACGTTTAATGAACGATTCTCGGGCTATTATACAGGCGTGGCACCTTCTGGCCGAACTGCCCAATTTGTGCCTGGATTCATGCGCGAAGATTGCATCTGCGGTATTTCAAATCGCTCGATATTTGCGGGGTAAAATATCACCCTTTTATCAATCGCATCACTTCTTCAAATAACGCCCCGTTTGTACTTACGGCTTCGTTGCCCCAGATGGTCGCTTCGCCGCTCCACGTTGTGAATGTGCCGCCCGCTTCTTTCAGGATGGGCGCGAGGGCAGCACAATCCCATACGCTCATAATGGGGTCGAGCATGATTTCTGCCCGGCCGGTTGCGACGAGCATGTGGCCATAACAATCGCCCCAGCCGCGCACGAGTTTGGCGCGTGAGCAAATCCGGTTTATGGCTTCACCTCGCTTATGCCCATTTACGAAATCGGTCAAGATCACGGTCGCGTCCTGAATATCCGATATGTCAGATACTTGTGTGGGGCGACCATTCCATGTGCAGCCCAATCCCCTGGCAGCACAAATCATTTCATTTAGTGCTGGAAAATGAACGACGCCAACGGCGGGTTTGTCCTCGACCTCCACGCCGACCATTACCCCGTAGAGGGGTACGCCGTGTACGAATGATTTTGTGCCGTCAATAGGGTCTAAAATCCATCGCCGCCCACTTGTGCCTTTTTTGTCTTCGTGCTCTTCTCCCACAATGCCGTCGTCGGGAAAGCGCGCTTCTATCAATTCTCTCAATTTTGTTTCGGCTCCTTTGTCTGCAGCCGTTACAGGTGATTCATCCGCCTTTTCCTCTACTTCGACTCCGGTCTGGAAATATCGCAGTGTGATGCGTCCGGCTTGCCAGGCGGCATCTGTTGCAAAATCCAATACTTCTCGCAGTGTATCTGCCATTTTTTTTCCTTGAAAGGTATTCAATATGGAACATCCCGAACACAGCGGTGCGGTTCGCACCTATCTCGACGCTCTTTATGCCGATGAACTGCGCTATGTCGCGTGTCGGGCAACTGATCGCGAATCTTTTTTTTACTGGCAAGAGGAGGCGCGTCCTGTGCTTCAGCATCTGCTGGGTCTTGAAAGTATTGGCGCGTCTCTGGGCGATCACACGATTCAGGTGCAACTCGGTGTAGCGCAAGATATGGGCGATTATACGTTGCAACCCGGTGTTATTACTACCGAGCCGCGTTTTGGTTTGCCTTTCTGGTATCTCCAACCCAGGGGAGATGGTCCTTTTCCGCTCGCTGTTTTGCCACACGGGCACGACAAATACGGCATGGATACGTATATTGGCAAAGCGCGCGATGACGATCATCGCAAGAAGATTGAGGCCGAAGACCGCGATGTTGCTGTTCAGGCGGTCAGGCGCGGGTTTGCCGCCATTGCGCCCGCTGCACGCGGTACGAGTACTACGGCTATTCCCGATATTAACAAGCGCCACGGCGACCGCGATTGCCGCAGTCAATTTATGCACGCTTTGCTCGCTGGACGCACTGCGACGGGTGAGCGCGTGTGGGATGTGATGCGTCTTATTGACTGGGCACAGGATATTCCCGAGATTGATACTTCTACGATTCTGGTTATGGGCAACTCGGGGGGTGGAGTTATCACCTGTTATGCCGCCGCGGTTGATCCCCGCATTACTATTGCTGTGCCGAGTTGCTCTTTTTGTACGCTTGTGGGCACCAGTGGTTTGATTCACCATTGCGATTGCAATGGCGTGCCCGGCATTTTGCGCTTTGGCGAAATCTGGGATGTTACGGGTCTTATTGCTCCGCGCCATCTCTGTATTGTCAATGGGAAACAGGATACGCTATTCCCCGTGCCCGAAGTCGATCGCGCGGTTAAAGGTATCGCGCGTCTCTACGAGACCGCCGGTGTGCCCGACCATGTCGAACATCACTACGGCGCCGCGGGCCACCGCTTCTACAGCGATCTTATGTGGCCGTTTGTTGAAAAAGTGAGGTGACGGATGATGCTCATTTTGCCAATTCTTGGTGGTAAGGGTGTACCTTAACCCGCACGGCCCATTCGGTCCATTCTCGCTCGAGTGATTTTACCAATTCGGGATGTTCTGTTGATAGATCGCTGGTTTCACAGCGGTCTATTTCCATGTCGTAGAGTTCCCAATCTCCGTTGGGGTATCGGGTATTGCCTTTCAGCAATTTCCATTTTTCCCTGCGTATGGCGCTGGCTTCAAAGTGATCGAAGCACAGGCTGCGTTCGGGCAGGTTTTGCGCGTTGAATAGGGGAACAAGGCTCGTTCCTTCTTGCGGGTGAATGCGTTCTCCATTGTGCGTTTCGGGATATTCGGCTCCGGTAATTTCGCATATAGTCGGCATGATGTCAAACAGGTGCATGGGGGTGCGAACCCAGCGGTCGGGTTGTGCAATTCCTTCGGGCCAATAGGCGATGAAGGGGCTGCAATTTCCGCCTTCGTGGTTGTAGTGTTTGTACATGCGCAGCGGTGTGTTGCTCAGGCACGACCACGCGCTGCCCACAGAGTGATACGTGTCCGACCCGCCGATTTTTTTGAGTTCGTCACCCGTGTGGAGATGGGTGACTCCCAATCTGCTGCGTTCGTCAAATCCAAAAGGTCCCCATTCGTAACACGCGCCGTTGTCGCTTGTAAACAGGATGAGTGTGTTGTCCAGCTCTCCTGCTTTTTCCAGGCGGTCAATAATTCTGCCTATGCCGCGATCGATATGTTCGATCATGGCGGCAAAGACCGCCATGCGGTAGGCGAGGTCTTCCTGTCGGTCTTGGGAGAGATCCTCCCACGCGGGATTCTGTTTGCCGCTGTACCCATTTGCGATGGCATCATTTTCTTCGATGGGGACAAGTGAGCGCGGTGTGAATTGCCAGTTTTCCGTTGCCAGGCCAGATTCTTGCTGGCGCACGTAGCGTTCGCGGCGCAATACATCCCAACCTCGGCGGTAAATATCGAGATATGAATCGCGGGTTTCTGCCGGGGCATGTAGGGGGAAATGCGGAGCCGAGTGGGCGAGGTAGAGGAAATAGGGGTTGTCTTTTTGTTGTGCCTGTTCGATAAATTCTACGGCGTAATCGTTGAATGCTTCTGTTGCGTAGTATGCATCGTCGATAAAAGAAAGTTCGGGTGTTCGAGTTTCGGGATAGCGATGATAATAAGACGGATCCCATTGCGGTGCGCTGTGGCCTTTGATGAATCCGTAGTATTCGTCAAATCCCCGGTTTGTTGGATTAACTTGATCGCCAACGTGCCATTTTCCGACGCCGTACGTGCTGTAGCCCTCGGTTTTTAGGACTTCGGCCAATGTCACGCAGTTGTTGTTTAACCGTCCCAAATAGGCCGGTCCCCATTCGGCGGTTCGGTCAGGGCCCGTAAAATTGGCGATGCCAGCCTGATGGGAATACAGGCCTGTGAGCAGCGAAGCCCGAGAGGGACAACAGCGGGCAGAGTTGTAACTTTGCGTGAATCGCAATCCATTTGCCGATAGGCGATCCAGATTGGGCGTTCGGATCTCGCCACCATAAGAACCGAGATCCGAATAGCCCATGTCATCTACGAGAATGACGATGATATTGGGTTTTTTCATTTGACGCGCCGTTCTCGTTTTGGATATCCGAGGGATTTGTCAACTTCGTTAAAGAGCGGCTCGCCAGCCTGGTAGCGTTTCAGGTTTTGGCAGAAGAATCCAATGGTTCGGTTGTGTCGATTGGGAGAGCCACCGGCTGCGTGTGGGGTGATAATGGCATTTTCCATGTCCCAGAGCGGGCTATCGGGAGACAGGGGTTCTTTTTCAAATACGTCCAGGCCAGCACCGGCGATTTCGCCGTTTTTGAGGCCCTCGGCCAAAGCGGCTTCATCGACGATGGGACCGCGTGCGGTGTTGACCAAAAAGGCGGTGTTTTTCATCAGGCTCAGGGTGCGGGCATTGATGAGTTTTTCGGTTTCGGGTGTGTACGGTACGGCGATAAATACGACATCTGCTATTTGCAGACCTTCATCCAGGCGATCCATGTCCCAGATCGCTTCGACGTAATCGGGTTTGTCTCCGCCCTGTATATCCAGCGCAATCAGACGCGCGTCATAGCCCTGAGCGAGTTGTGCATAGTATTGACCAATGCCGCCAAATCCGACGATGAGAATGGTGGCTTCCAATAAGTCGGCGAGTGGTGGACGCGTCCAGGCATGGTCGAGTTGATGGCGAAAAGAAACGTGTAGCCCGCGCGTGAGGGCGGTGGTGAGTGCCCAGGCGTGTTCGGCGACCTGAACGGCATGGACGCCGCTGGCATTGCATAGTGTGATGTCGCTGTTGGCGACTTCGGGGATCAGTGCTTTGTCCATGCCGGCACTCGTGGATTGAATCCATTTGAGATTGGGGGCTGCATTGACAATTTCAGACGAAAAATTTCCAAATATAATTTCGGCATCTGCGACAGCTTCAATGACATTTTTGCCATCTGCCATGACAACTTCGGCGTTGGGAGCCGTGTCTCGCACTTGTTGGCAAAGGTCTTCATCGACAGGGGGGTGTAAAACAATTTTCATCTTTGTTCCTTTCTGTGGTGGATTATGACGGTTGTCGGTGAGAAATAAAGGTGTCTGGAAAATAATTGCAACAATAAAAAAAGCGGGTACAATGTGCCCGCTTTTTTTAGTCCGCTTTGTCAAGCGGGTATTAATAATTATAGCCGCGTTCGTCGTGGAGGGCAATATCGAGTCCTCCGGTTTCTTCTTCTTGCGAGACGCGCAGGCCAACGGCGGCGTCAACGATTTTGAGCAGGATGAAGGATACCACGCCGCAATAGACGATGGTGATAATGACCGCTATCAGTTGCGCGGTGAATTGACTGCCCATGGTCATGCCTTCGGCCAATCCCTGACCACCCAGACTTTTGACGACAAAAATACCACATAGCAGGGTGCCAATAATGCCGCCCACGCCGTGAACGCCGAAGACGTCGAGGGAGTCGTCGTAGCCCAATTTGCGTTTGAGTGTGGTGGATGCCCAAAAGCAAATCGCACCGGCAGCAAGGCCGATGACAATTGCACCTATGGGACCTACGCTGCCCGACGCCGGTGTAATGGCGCCCAATCCGGCAATGGTGCCCGTGACAGCACCTAAAATACTGGGTTTGCCGTTTTTGATCCATTCGATAAACATCCAGGTGGAGGTGGCGACGGCAGCAGATATCTGCGTGACGAGCATGGCCATGCCTGCATCACTATTGGCACCAGCAGCACTTCCGGCATTAAAGCCGAACCAACCGACCCACAGCATGGACGCGCCAACAACTGTAAGGCTGAGGCTGTGTGGCAATATTTGTGCGTCGGGATAGCCCTGGCGTTTGCCGATGACAATACACGCGACGAGTGCTGCGACACCCGCGTTGATGTGTACAACAAGTCCACCTGCAAAGTCGAGTACGCCCATGTCGCCAAAGAAGGAGCCGTCACCACCCCATGTCATGTGGCAGATAGGCGCGTAAACAAGAATGCCCCAGAGTACAGAGAATAAGAGTACGGCTGAAAATTTCATGCGTTCGGCAAAAGCTCCGACAATGAGCGCAGGTGTGATGATGAAGAAGGTCATTTGAAAGGTGATCCAAACAGTTTCTGGAATTGTACCAGATAAGCTATCGGCTGTTACACCGGATAAGAACGCAGTGCCCAGACCACCGATAAAGGAGTTGAAATTGGTAGTACCTGCTGTCATGCCATTGGTGTTGAAGGCGAGGCTATAGCCGATGATGACCCAGACGACGCTCAATATTGCGGTGAGTGCAAAACACTGCATGAGGACGGAGAGTACATTTTTGGCGCGTACGAGGCCGCCGTAAAAGAGGGCGAGGCCGGGGATGGTCATAAATAGCACCAGCGCAGTTGAGGTGAGTAGCCAGGCTGTGTCGCTGCCGTTGAGTTCGTGTCCATCGGCAAGCGCGAGGTCCGGCAGTCCTAAGACGAGCATGAGGCTTGCTAAGATGTAAGTGTGGCGTTTCATATTTGTGTTCCCTCCAGAGTTTTTCATTTTGTGGTTCTAAAGTGCGTCGGGTCCGGTTTCGCCCGTTCGAATGCGAACTGCTTGTCCCAAGTCTGTGACAAAAATTTTCCCATCACCTACATTGCCGGTTTTGGCTGCATGCTCTATCGCATCAATAGCGCGGTCAACTTCATCGTCATTGATGGCGATCTCCAGCTTGGCTTTGGGCAGAAAATCGACGATGTATTCGGCACCGCGATAGACTTCTCGGTGTCCTCTTTGGCGTCCAAAGCCGCGCGCTTCCGTGACGGTCATGCCCTGGATGCCGATGTCGCCGAGTGCTGCGCGCACATCGTCCAGCTTGTGGGGCTGGATGACTGCTGTGATGAGTTTCATACTGTACTCCTTCTTCATAAGGTGTGTAATCGGGATCGTCTTTCGATCCATTTCCGGGATGAGTATTATAAAACCCGATTTTTGAATTACAAAGAAAAAAAAAAGCGCACTTCATAAAAAAGTGCGCCTGGAGAGTTTTGTTTAAAAAATAAAAAAGAGCGGACACAGTGTGCCCGCTCTTTTGATTTGGCTGACAGTTTTTAATAATTGTAGCCACGCTCGTCGTGGAGCGAAATATCGAGTCCTTCTGTTTCTTCGTCTTGCGAGACGCGCAGGCCAATAATGGCATCGACGATTTTGAGCAAGATGAAGGATAAGACACCGCAATACACGATGGTGAAGACGACGCCGATGAGCTGTACGACGAATTGTCCGCCGATAGAATCGGCACTGAGTCCTTGTCCACCGAGGCTTTCAGCAGCAAAGATGCCCGTCAGGAGCGCACCTACAATACCGCCTATGCCGTGAACACCGAAAGCGTCGAGGGAGTCGTCATAACCCAATGCGCGCTTGAGGCTGGTGGCAGCCCAGAAGCAGAGGACGCCAGATGCCAGACCAACGACAATCGCGCCCATCGGTCCTACGCTGCCCGAAGCAGGGGTGATGGCGACGAGACCGGCAACAGCACCCGTGACTGCGCCCAGGATACTGGGTTTGCCGAGTTTGATCCATTCGGCGGCTATCCAGCCCAATGTTGCAGATGCAGTGGCGACCTGCGTGACGAGCATGGCCATGCCTGCGGCTCCGTCGGCTGCGACAGCACTTCCGGCATTAAAGCCGAACCAGCCGACCCACAGCATGGACGCGCCTATAACGGTGATTGTCAGGCTATGAGGGGCCATAAGTGTATCGGGATAGCCCTGGCGTTTGCCGATGACAATACACGCGACAAGTGCTGCGATACCCGCGTTGATGTGTACAACCGTACCACCTGCAAAGTCGAGTACGCCCATGTCGCCAAAGAAGGAACCGTCACCACTCCAGGCCATGTGGCAGATTGGTGCATAGACGATGATGGACCAGAGGATCGAGAACACAATCATGGCCGAGAATTTCATGCGCTCTGCAAAAGCACCGACGATGAGGGCCGGGGTGATAATGGCAAAGGTCATCTGGAAGGTGATGAAAACTGTTTCGGGAATGGTGCCAGACAGGCTGCTGGCAGTCACACCGGATAAGAACATGGTGCCTAAACCGCCGACAAAGGAATTTATGTTGGTCGAACCAGCTTCCATGCCATCGGTGTTAAAGGCGAGACTATAGCCGATGATGACCCAGACCAGAGTCATAATAGAGGTGAGGGCGAAACACTGCATGAGAACAGACAAAACATTTTTGGTGCGTACGAGGCCGCCGTAAAAGAGGGCGAGGCCAGGGATGGTCATAAATAGCACCAGTGCGGTTGAGGTAAGCATCCAGGCTGTGTCGCCTGAGTTGGGTTCGTGTGCGTCGGCAAGCGCGACGTTGGGCAAGGCCAGCAACAATGCCAGACCGATGAGCAGGGTGAAGATGTTATGGCGTTTAATCATTGTATTCTCCTGAGATATGATTGTGTTACAGTGCATCGGGCCCGGTTTCGCCCGTTCGAATGCGAACAGCTTGTCCCAAATCCGCAACGAATATCTTTCCATCGCCTACATTGCCGGTTTTGGCAGCGTTCTCTATCGCATCAATGGCGCGATCAACTTCATCGTCATTGACGGCGATCTCCAGCTTGGCTTTGGGCAGAAAATCGACAATGTATTCAGCACCGCGATAGACTTCTCGGTGTCCTCTTTGGCGTCCAAAGCCGCGCGCTTCTGTGACGGTCATGCCCTGGATGCCGATGTCGCCGAGTGCTGCGCGCACATCGTCCAGCTTGTGGGGCTGGATGACTGCTGTGATGAGTTTCATACTGAATTCCTCCCTGAGATAGTTGGGGTGGCGTAAACTGACGGTTGAATATATTAGGTGTATATTTCTTTACCGTTTCTTATCTGTTAAATGTGTATTACATATCGGTACGTTTATTGAGATTTTCCCATAAATTTTCGTATATTGTCCGGAGTACATTTTACGGGGAGAGTATGTGGATAAGCGTTTGGAATTTAAATACAAATTGCACGAGCGATATGCTGTTCAGGCGTATGATAACGCAGATGTCTGGGCTGGTAATCTGACGGTTGAGTTGGATGGCATTCGATATGATGCAGTGATGGCTCGGGCATTTTTGATGTCCGATAGTGCGGTAGAAGCGCGTGTTCGAGCTGAGTTATTTGTTGCGGATATCGATTTTGCCACCTGTCGCACAGGCGATGTGGAAGCGCGTTTGTGGACCGATGTGAATGATCGCGGCTTTGTAGATGAGCGGGGGGAATTTCGCACAGGTACAGGTTTTTACGTTTCTATGCATATGATTGTGGATGAGAGAGGGCGACCCGTTCTTTCGGGGAATAATCTGATTTTCGAATCGGATGTGATACAGATCGATCAGACGGGTGTTTTTCACTATACGGTCGAGTTTTCGGCTGATGATAAGGCAGTGTCAGATGCTTCAAAGGCGTGGATATCGGTCAATGATATTGCACTGAATCGAGATGGGGTAATCGCGATCAGCCCCGAACAGGTTCGCCGTTGTCTTTCAATTACCGAAGTCTGTGTGCGAAAAGTTGGCGCGCGTCTGGATGAAGATGGACAATTTGTGAGCGGTACATTTTGCGATGTGACATCGCGCCTTGGAGAGATGCAGACAGATGTGGTGTATTTGCTCCCTTTTTTTGAACCTGGATTTGGCGATTTACACACGGGACAGGATGTGCGCAAAGGCGCGCTGGGCAGTGTTTATGCCGTGCGGGATTTTTATCGGATTGATCCCGCTCTGGTCACGCCGCCAGAAGAGGTGGATTTTCTTTCGCTGGTGTCGGATGGGTTGATTACCGACTTGGATTTGCAGACTTTATTGCACGAGCGACAGTTGTCGAGGTTGCGCAAGGTCGATGATTTTAACAATTTTCGCACATTCAAAGAACTGATTGATTGGGTTGGACGCGATACGCTGATGCAGTTGATTGGGCGTGCGGAATTGCGTGCGCTAACGCGGCGGGCACACGCGCTGGGCAAGCAGGTGATTTTCGATCTGGTGTTGATGCAAACCAGTCGCGATTGTCCGTTGATTGAACAATATCCCGATTGGTATGTGATGGATGAGCACGGGCAGCCCAAAATTCATCAGATTGCATGGCTGGTTTATTCGGATGTGGCGTTGCTCGACTTGCCTTTTAACAGGCCCTTGCAAAATTATCTGTCGGGAATCGCGCCTTTTTGGATGCGTACTTGTGATCTGGATGGGGTGCGTATTGACGCGAGCCAAACTGTGGATCGGCCATTTTTGAAGCAGATTAAAAACCGCATCAATGCGGTTAAACCCGATGCGCTCGTTTTGGGCGAAACTCTGTGCGAGTTAGGTGAGGCAGTGGATATTCCGGTGGATATGATTTATGCATTGCTGGTGGATTTTCATCGGGATGCGGAATACGGAAATCAATATGCCGACTTTTTAGAACGCACTTCTGGCACATTTGCACCTCGCACGGTGGCAATGGCCTATTTTGAGAATCACGATAGCCCGCGCGCGACAAAAATTTGGCGAGATTGCTATCATTCCCGGACGCTGGCACTGCTGCGCAATATCCAGTGTTCGCTGATCAATGCGACGGCGGGTACGGCACATTGTGTGAATTTGGCGTATGCTTTAGAGTGGGGTTCAGAATGGGGCGAGGAGGCGCGCACTGATTTTGAAGCATCCACATTGTTGCATCCCGAGTGGGCCGATAGAGAACCCCATTCACAGCTTGTTGCCGCTTATGAGGCTTTGCACAGGTTTGTGAGCCAGCGGCCTGAGTTGCAAACCGGGCATGTTTATTTTCATCGCAATACCGACTCTGAAGACCGCGTTTTTGCCTATACGCGCTATACCCGGCATTCGGGCTTGTTGGTGGTGCACAATCTGGATGCGCGTTTTGTTAGAGAAGTTGTCTGTCCAATTCATCTCTTGCCAGATGTTTTGCTATTGCGTATAGACCGGGTTCCCGCGTACGATACTTATGAATTTTTTCATGGATCGGATTCTGATTGCATCGCGTTGACGGATGAAGGTGTGTCGATGAAATTGCAACCCCTTCAAAGTGTGGTGATAAAGCTGGTGTTTAGATGCGAAGAATAAGATGACGAGTTCAATAATTGGAGGGCATGGCTATGAGTTCAGTAGTGGAGTATCCAGCAGGGGCGGATCAAATTGATCACGAGATGCCTTTGGAGTCGTTTGACCCGGGGCGAATTTTGGAAAAATTAGATCTGACGGGTTTGGAGGGGGCAAAACGGGCTGCAGATGCTGGAGATAGAATTGGCGCACTTACAGCTTTGCGTGATTATTATCGAGCGAAATATCCACTGGATGGGGCGTCTGGAGAAGACGATTTTGTGGGTGCAGTACCTGAAGGTACTTTTGAAACAGCCGACAAAATTTGTCAGCGCATTATTCAGTGGGGACCTTATGAAGAGGCGCGCTATGGCGATGATTTTGACTGGGAATGGGATCCCCGCGGCGATATTGAATGGGTTGCGGCTGTGTACCGTTTTTATTGGGCTGCACCGCTCGCACAGGCTTATGCTGCGACGCGCGATGAAAAATACGCCCAGACATTTGTGGAGATGACGACGGATTGGATTTCAAAACATCCGCTGGAAAATCACACGAAAACCCATTCCGTTTATACGTACTGGAAGGGGTTTGTCTGGCTGGATATTCAGACGGGTATTCGAGCGACGAATATCTGTTCGGCATTTCGCAGTTTGGTTCATGCCGAGGCATTTACGCCCGAGTTCCTCGGTATGTTGCTGGCAAGTCTGTATGATCATCAGGTTAAGACAAAGCAGATTCCGATGGGGTTGATTCACAATAAGGCAGTGTTTGAACAGCGGGGATTTATCAATATTGCCTATACGTTCCGGGAGTTTGTGGAATCGCGTGAATGGATGGAATTGGCACTGGAGCGGGTTGAAGAGAATTTTCTGGCGCAGACAACAACAGATGGCGTTCAGCGAGAGTGGTCTTTTGGGTATCATGTGGGTGTGTTGCGAGATGCTGTGGAGATTTTTGGACGCATGGATACTTTTGGTATTGAGATTTCAGAGGCGTTCCGCGAGCGCGTGCGGTTGATGCACGATTATATTTTTTGGATTGCGTCGCCCGATCTGGGTGCGCCTATGTTTGGCGATGGGTCGCGTTCGTTGCCTGAGACGGATGATCGCTCAAAGTGGGATCTTTATGACTCACTTGTCGAAGCTACAGAATTGCTGGGTGATCCCAAATACGCCGCGCGGGCGACCCTGGATCGGAAATTTTTACCCGAGCAAAAGAGTCGTGCATTTCAAGAGGCCGGTTTGTATGTGATGCGCGATGATTGGGGACCCGATCAGATTCACATGGCGCTGCATTGTTCACCGCCCGCGATTTCGAGTCACGATCAACCGGATAATGGGACGTTTGAATTGTACGCTTATGGGCACTGGTTGATGTCTGATACGGGTTTTTACACTTATGGTCACGATGCAGAAGGCCGCGCGTGGCACCGGCAGACGACAGTGCATCAAACTCTGACATTGGACGGTGGGGATACGTCCGATGATGGGCGGCATTTGTTGTGGGTGTCAGAAGGGGCTGATAGCGATGTGCTGGTCGTGGAGAATGGATCGTATCCGGGATTGATTCACCGCCGTTCGGTGTGGTTTGTCAATCGACAATTTTTCGCGTTTTTGGATGAAGGGATTGGCAATGTCCCTGGGCAACTTGATTTGCATTTCCAATTTGCGCCGGGCGATGTGGTATTTGACGAGGCGGGAAGGCGTGCTTTTACGCAATTTGACGACGCTAATGTGCTGGTGCAGGCTGGTGCAAATTGCGAGACGTGTATGGCAGAAGAAGAGGGATGGTTTGCCTGGACTTATGGTTCGCGTGTGCCGCGCAAAGCATTTCGTTTTGCGCTGAACCAGCAGGCACCGACAGCGTTTTTGACTGTGGTTGTGCCCTATCGCGGGACAGATGTTCCCGGCGTTGTAGCCGAATTGTCCGATGTATTTCGCGCTGGAGATGACCGCGTTGAATTGGCTGTTGAGGCTTTTGAGAAGACCTGGACGCTTGGACGAGATCTATCTTCGGGTGAGGCATGGGTGCGAATAGACGAATAGACGAATAGACGAATAGACGAATGGCGATGCATACTGATTTTGGGAGGATGGGCGGGGTTCGTTGATTCGTTGATTCGTTGATTCGTAGAATGGAGCCTGCTATGGATTTACAACTCCCTGAAGTTGGTATCCCCGATCGCGTCAGTATGACCGGACCTTTGCCGGCCAACCAAAAAGCCGTCTATGCCGAACTCGATGGGCCAGGCTGTATTCAGCACCTTTGGGTCGTACTGTCGCGGCCAGAGCGCATACCCATGACCAGCCGCAAAGTGCTTATCCGCATCTATTTTGATGATGAGCCGACCCCCTATGTTGAGGCGCCCGTCGGTGACTTTTTTGGGGTTATGCATGGCCAGGGCTGGTATCCGATAGATACCCACTTCCTATCGGTCAAGGCCTGGATTGGCTACAACTGCTACTTCCAGATGCCCTTCGCCCGATCCGCACGGGTTGAGTTTGAAGCCGGACCCGAAGAGAACCGCGCCTACCTGCAGGTGGATTGGCACCGTTACCCCAATCAGACGCTGAGTGAACGGCGACGTTTCTGCGCCCGTTGGCGGCGAGAAATGCCGACCCAGCGCTACGGTGAAGACTTTCTGATGCTGGATGCCGACGGGCCAGGAGAGTTGTTGGGCTTTGTGTACGGCGTGCGGTTGCTCGATGATGTCGATCGCTGGAGCCACGGCGGGGCTGAAAATATCTACATCGATGGAGAGGGCGAACACCCGGCCTTTTTGCGCGGTATTGGGGGTGAGGATACCTTTGGGGCTGGCTACGGGGGAGCCTTGCATCCACCCGAAACCCATCACTACGCCGCAATGCCTTACTATGTGCATGAGGATGTGGGACAGGCGCGCCCGGCGCAACGGTTGGTGGGCTACCGCTTCTTCGAAAAGGATTCTCTTCCCTTCCAGCAATCGATTCACATGCGCTTCGGCTGTATGGCAAACGATATCTGCTCTACCGTCTATTGGTACCAGGAGGACGCCGTGCGACCGTTCTTCGCTATGCCCGATTGGTCGCAGCTGCTGCCCGGTGTCGAACTGCCGCGCGGGACCCATGATCTGCCGCTGCCAGCCAGCGGCGAATGGTGGCTATGCGGCCCTTTCGCCAATCACAACGGTCAAGCGATGGAAACGGCCTTGCCTCCGGAGACGGCCTTTCATATAGAAGCGACGTTTGATGGTTTGCACGGTGAAGAGTCGGCCTGGTTGACCGCTGGCTCACGACAACGGGGACGGGACGTAGCGCGTTGGGTCAAACGCGCCGCTCACCACGGCTTTGTCGATTTTAACCATGTGTTTCGGCCCTGGGGTCCGGGTGTGGGCAATACCGATGTGGGCGCAGCGCTTGCCCGCTGCGTCTTACATGCACCTGCAGATATGACGGCAAATCTGCGTGTGGCCTGGGATGACGCTTTGATTCTGCGCGTAAATGATGAGGTTTTCGATCTGGGTCACCACTACGCCTTTCGAGCCCAGAGCATTCCGGTGACGCTTCGGGCAGGTGCCAATTCCATCGTGCTCAAGCTCAGTAACGACCGGGGCTCCAATCACGGCGGCTGGGCGTTTGCTTTCCGGGCCACAACAGCCGATGGAGTCGTTCTGGTTCCCCAGGTAGCGTAAAAAGGAGGTTTTTTTATGATTCACGACAATGTCGAATTTCACAATGTAGCTGAGTTGCGAGAAGTTGAGGGGAGAGATGGACTTCGGGTGCAGCGTGTGCCCGAAGATGTGCGGTTGTGTTTGAATGCGGGTGCCCAGGAACGCATGTTGAGTCCGGCGGGGTCGGAGATCCGTTTTGTGAGCGCGGGCAATAAGGTCAATGTGACGCTGTCCAGCCCGGGCGGATCGGCTGAAGTGATTCCGTTTTTTGGCCCTTTTCAAGAGAAAGAGCGTTTTCAAATTGGGAAAGAGCCAAGGACGCTGGAATTGACTTATCCTGCAAGATTAAAGACGATTGAATCTGAAGCGGTGAGGGATTTGTCTTTTTCGCACAATGTATGGCGGTTGATCCTGAGAAATACCAGTTTGCACTATCACAGTATCGAGGGCGAAGGGCTTCGCCCGCCCACGGCTGACGAATTGCCAAAGCGGCGGTATTTGAGCTATGGCACGTCGATTACACACGGTGCGTCGGCTACGGCTATGCATTTGACCTATGTGAGTCAGGTGGCGTGGCGTTTGGGAGCGGATTTGATCAATTTGGGCGTGGGGGGATCGGCTTATTGCGAACGCGAATTGGCAGATTATATTGCCGCGCGCGACGATTGGGATGTGGCGACGCTGGCTTTGTCGGTCAATATGATGGGTGCGGGATTTTCTCTGTCGGAATTTTCCGAGCGCGTGACGTATATGGTAAATGCGGTTGCAGGTGCAAATCCCGACCGGCCCGTGGGGTGTATTACGATTTATCCGCATTTTAGAGAATTTTGTGGCGATGCCGAAGAACGCGAAAGGACGGCGGCTTTCAGGCAAGCATTGCGAGATGCGGTGGATGGTTGTCCCCATGAAAATGCACGTTTGATTGAGGGGACAGAAATGTTGAGCAATATCGGTGGGTTGACGGTGGATCTGATTCATCCAGGGGATCACGGGATGATCGAGATGGGAGAGCGCGTTGCGGGACGGTTGGAGTCTCTATTAGATCGTGATGAGCAAGGTGGGATCATTAGAAAGGTCAGGAAGGTTAGAAGGATAAAGAAGACAAAATAGAAATTGGTTTTTTGTCGCAAAACAAAAGCTCGGATGAACTTCTTCAGAATCATCCGAGCTTTTGTTTTTTTGTTGAGATGGCTTAGAGCAATACCCACAAGATGTAGAGGACTACCACTGTGCCTACCAATGCGCCGCCATAACAGAGAAAGGGCAGGACTTTGGCGAGGCTGTGCAATCCGATTTCAGCGAGGGTGAAGCGGATTCGGTGAGCCGCGTGGTAGAGGGGGAAGATGAGCAGGACACAGAGATAGAGTTTGACTAACGGATTTTGGAGCAGTCCGGTCAGACGTTCATGTGACATGAGGTCGGCGTCTATAAGTCCCAAATGTACGGCGATGCCGCCCAGGAATATGTGGATGGGTATGAGGAGTGCGGCAATAACACCGCCTTGCGAGAACATGCCCCACCAGAAGGGTTCGCTTTTGTGTTCTTTGTAATTCACGGCGATATCCTCGGTCTATAGAGTTAGGAATAGGTAGGCGATGACGATTGTTGCAACTATCCAGGCGCCGTAAGACCCCAGTGCAATAAAAATGGGTGGCAGGGTCTTTGTGCCAATTTTGACGAGGCCACGTCCAGCTGCTTGCATTTTGGTCGTTAGCCCCAACCAGGTCCAGCTGTGGTACAGGGCGAAGAGCAAGGCGATGACGTGAAATGCGATCCAGGGACCTGAACTCAGGGATTCGCGGAAGGCTGCGTGTGCGTCTGGCCCTTTTGTCAGGAGAAAAATTTCGTAGATAAAGAGCACGACGTACAGGGCGACGAATACGCTTGTGAGTTCGCGAAGCAAGAACATGAAATATCTGCGATTAAAATGTCCGCGGTCGCGTAGCCACCAGGCTTTGGATATGGGGCGCGTATAGGTTTTGGTCGTTTCGGAGTCGAGCATCATGTTTTCTTTCCCCAGGGCATGACAAGCGATTTGACGCGGTTGGTTGTGGTTGCCACTTTGGTCTGTTGAATGGCTTCTGCGGGATCGACGTGTTTGGGACAAACGACGGAGCATTCACCGATATACGTGCATTCCCAGATGCCTTCTTTGCTGGCAATGACGTGTTGACGCTGTTGATTGCCTTCATCTCGAGAATCGAGGTTGTAGCGGTGGCCCAGGGCAATTGCGGCCGGACCGACGAAGTCGTGTTCGAGGCCATAGACCGGACAGGCCGCGTAACAGAGCATGCAGTTGATGCACTGGCTGAATTGCTTGTAATCTTTGAGCTGATCCGGTGTCTGGAGATATTCTCCTTCGGATACGGGTTTTTCTTCTTCTCGAATGATCCAGGGTTTGACCGCTTTGAGTTTGTCCATAAAGTCGGTCATGTCAGTGACGAGATCGCGCACAATGGGGAAGTTGACCAGGGGTTCCACGCGCACTTCGTTGGGATAATAGTCGCGCAACATCGCGGCACAGGTGAGTTTGGGTTCGCCATTGACCATCATGCCGCAACTGCCGCATACGCCCATCCGACAAGACCAGCGGAATGAAAGCGTGCCGTCGATGTGGTCTTTGATGTGGTTGAGCGCGTCGAGAACGACCCAGTCGTCGCGAAATTCAACTTCGTAAGTCTGTTCGGTTGGCTCGTCCTCTTCTTCGGGACGATAGCGCAATACCGTGATTTTTATGGTTCTGAGATCGCTCATAAATTTTCCTTTAATAGGTTCGTTCTTCGGGTTCCCAGCGCGTGAGTGTTACGGGCAGGTACTCGATGCGGGGGTCGCCCTCGGTTTGATAAGCCAGAGAGTGTTTGAGGAAGTTTTCGTCGTCGCGCTCTTCATAGTCTGATCGCGCGTGAGAGCCTCGAGATTCGCGTCGCAAGAGGGCTGAATGTGCGAGCCCTTCGGCGACGTCGAGCATGTAACCCAGTTCGAGGGCGTTGACGAGTTCGGTATTGAAGACGCGCGAGTGGTCGTCTATGCCGATATTTTCATAGCGTTCTTTGAGGGTGCGAATGGTGTCACACGTGGTTTGGAGCGCGTCTTCGGTTCGGAAGATGCCTGCGCCTTCTTCCATGGTTTTGCGGAGGTCATCGCGGATATTGGCCACGCGCTCTTTGCCGTTGTCGCCAAAGAATTGGGTTTCAATGCGTTTTTGTTCGTCTTGCGCCATTTTGGCCATTGAGGCCGAATCTGCAAAGTCGGTATCGGCGGCGTGTTGCGCGGCTACCTGGCCTGCGCGTGCGCCAAAGACGAGGCATTCGCTCAGTGAGTTGGATCCCAGGCGATTGGCTCCATTGAGGCTGACACAAGCCGCTTCGCCTGCGGCATAAAGACCGGGGATGGGTGTTGCGCCATCGATGTCGGTATGCACACCGCCCATGCAGTAGTGGACGACCGGACGCACGGGAATGGGTTCGTGGACCGGATCAATGCCGACGTAATTGCGGGTGAGTTCGCGTACGAAGGGCAGTCTTTCGTCAATGATTTTTTCACCCAAGTGCCGAAGGTCGAGGTGTACATAGCTGCCATCGGGACCTTCAAAGACGTTGCCCTTGTGCTGTTCGTGAATAAAGGAGCGAGATAAGATGTCGCGCGGACCGAGTTCCATTTTGCCGGGTACATATTCACTGAGGTAGCGTTCGCCCTGGCTGTTGACGAGGTGGCCGCCTTCGCCGCGCGAGGCTTCGGTCATTAAGATTCCCGTGCCGGGCAAGCCCGTGGGGTGATATTGTACAAATTCGAGGTCTTTTAGAGGACAGCCAATGCGGTAGGCCAGAGCCATTCCGTCGCCGTTTTTGATGGCGGCATTGGTGGTAAATGGAAAAATTTTGCCCGCGCCACCCGTACATATAATAACGGATTTTGCGCCAATGGCGTGAATGTTGCCGGATCGGATGTTGAGAGCCGTGACGCCACATACCCTGCCATCTTCGACGAGCAAAGAGGTGACAAACCATTCGTCGTATCGGGTAATGGCGTCGTATTTGAGAGATGTTTGAAAGAGAGCGTGCAGCATGTGGAAGCCGGTTTTGTCGGCGGCATAGAGCGTGCGTTTAACACTCATGCCACCAAATGCGCGGACGCTTACGCGACCGTCTTCGTCGCGGCTCCAGGGGCACCCCCAGTGTTCTAATTGGACGACTTCATCAACGGCTTCTTTGACAAAGGCTTCTACCACATCCTGGTCGCCGAGGTAGTCGCTGCCTTTGATGGTGTCATAAGCATGCAAATCCAGATTGTCGTCTTCTCGCAGGACCGCTGCCGTGCCACCTTCGGCAGAGACGGTGTGACTTCGCATGGGATAGACTTTGGAGACTACGCCAATATCTGCGCCTTGATAAGTTTCAGATGCGGCGATTGCAGCGCGCAGGCCTGCACCCCCTCCACCTACTAAGAGCACATCGTGTTTGGGGATGTTCATAAATACCTCGTTTAACTGTGATTGATAATGAATAGGAGTAATTATAACTTGTTCTTCTTGTCTCGTCAATCGGAAAATTGGGATAGATATGCGTTTCAGGCACCGCATATCTGATAAGCACAGACGGGCATTTTGGGGGGTAGTCTAAATCTCTTGTTCAGCGGTACTGAGCAGGAAAATTTCTGCGTTGACTGTTACGGTATCTGGTCCATTGTTGAGAAAAACGATGTAGTAGGTGTCACTGTCATCAATGGAAAAGCTAAAGGTATCTTCAGATACTATGTCCGTGCTATAAATCACGGTGGGCGTGCTCCCTGCTCGCCAGATTTGATACTGGGATTCGGTCACAACAGCCATCTGAACACTGCCATTTTCAACGCTAAATTCGCCTTGAAGAATGACGTTTTGCTGTATATCTGTGTCAACGGTAAAGCCAAAGTCTTCACTTGTTCCACTCGGCAGATTAAATGTTTGATTGACGACGGGTTGGCCCGAATCGGCAGGATTGTCGTCACCGCATGCGGCGATTGCGAATATCAGACACAAAACAGGTATAATTTTGTTCATGATTTTTCCTTTTCCCCGGCAGGTGTAAATGGCTGTGATGTCCCGTGTAAGACGTTTGGGGACAAAGCGAGGTTCCTCAGACAATCGATCAAGTCAATTCGTTTTGAAAAAATTCGATGATTTCGCCATCGGGACCTTTGCAAAAGGCGATGCGTACAGGGGTTTTGTGGGGTTCGCTGGGGATTTCGAGGCTTTTGGGTTCTATGGTGACTTCGGCTCCGGCTGCTCTGGCGCGTTCAATGGCGGCGTCGCAATCGCTGGTGCGCAGAGCAAAGTGGATGATGGACCCTTCCGGTTTGGGTTCATCTGTGCCATTGGCGAAAATTTCGAGGTAATTCCCATCCCCAGTGTCGAGCATGATGGCGCGTCTTTTGCCTTCACCCCAGGAGATTTTTTTTTGAAATCCCATCGCTTCAGTATAAAATTTTACGGATGCTTCAAAGTCGTGGGCGCGAATTGCAACGTGGTGAAAGCCCCCACCCCCAATGGTTTTGTTTTGCGACATGACCTGCTCCTCTTTTGTGTTGATTATTGTTTGATTTATCGCAAAGATAGGTTAAGATAAAAATTCCGCAAGCAGATTGATGTTAGACCATTGGTAGAATGGCGGAAACACCATTTCTATTGGAGGGATGTTATGGATCGTCTCAAAATTGCACTTGTGGGTGCCGGGCGGCGCGGCGCAGGGGCGCATTTGCCTGTGATTGTGCAGTTGGCAGATGTTTTTGACTTTGTCGCCATTTGCGATAAGGATGAGGAAACAGCCCAGAGTCTGGCAGCAGAACACGGGGTAAGGGCTTATACGAGTGTGCGGGACCTGGTCGATAATGAAGATATCGATGTTGCCGATGTGGTAGTGCCAGGTGTGGCACACCATGCGATTTGCTGTTTTTTGGCGCAAGCAGGTGTGCATCAGGTTGTGGAGACCCCCATTGCTATGACTCGACCGGCATCAGATATGATGATTCGAGCTGCGCGAGATGCGGGCGTTTATCTGGAGGTCGCCGAGAATTATTATCGCGCGCCGATTGAGCGGTTAAAGAAGAAGGTGCTCGTATCAGATGTTATTGGGGAGATTGGACGGATCTATCGGATATGCCACGAGGGTGGGTATCACGGGATGAGTTTGTTGCGCGTGTTGGCCGGTGGCAATCCCAGGCAGGTGATTGGGTTGAGCCATACAACGCCTGTGATTCCGCATATAGATCGCATGAAGCGACATCACGAGTTGGAAAGATGGAGTTTGAGTTTTTTGGAATTCGACAATGATGTGGCTGCGTTGATGGTGTATTCCAATGTGATTCACGCGCGTTCACTCGGGCGCAAGCAAGCGGGTATGGATGAGATTGATGGAACAGCGGGTAGCATTGTGGATGGCAATGTGTATGTTGTGCCAAAGGGCGAATTGGAAACCGGCGCACAGGGTGTGGCTTATGAACCCGTGCGCGTGACGGAAACAGTAGATGGGGTAAATGTGTTGCGCGAGATTCGCTATGAGTTGCCCGGCGGTGCGATTGCGTGGGAGAATCCATTTGCAAACTATGCGCTGAGTGAAGGGCAAGTGGCCGTGGCAGATGAGTTGTTGAGTATTGCCAATGCCGTTCGAGAAGATCGCGAGCCGGATTACGGTGCTGCGATGGGTCGGTTGGATCAGGAGATGAGTCTGGCGGTGAATGCGTCAATTGAGGCCGATCGAGAGACGATTGTGTTCCCGCTGCCCGACGAGACAGAGGTTGAGCACAATATTCATCGCGGATTTGAAGAGCGATTTTTGTGTGCATGGGATGATGTGGAGACTCTGGTGGATGTGTTTTATCCGAGGAGTTAGGTTTTTCGCGGAGGCGTGATGGAAAAACCGATTGTTGTATATGACGGCGAATGTCGTTTTTGTATCTGGAGCGTTCGCCGTATGAAAAAGAAAGACAAACGCAGTCAGTTTGATTATTTGCCCAGGCAGACGCAGGGGATTGAAGACCATTTTCCAAAGCTGGCGTCGTCGGATTTCAATACGGGTATGCGTCTGGTGGTGGGAAAAGAGGATATTTACGTGGGTGCGGATGCCGTGTATCAAATCTATCGCAGGCTACCGCCTTTCCATTTGTTTGCCTGGTTGTACCGCGTGCCGGTTTTGCATCTCGTTTTTCGGGCGGGATATGCGCTGATTGCGCGATATCGCCACCTTTCAGGTCGCGTGGCGTGCGATACGGGGACGTGTGAATTGTCTTATGGGGAGCGCGTAGTAGAGAAAAAAGAAGATCAAACGGCTTGACGTGAGTTTTTGGAGTCGCTATTTTTTTGATGATACATTAGAGGGGTGTTCTAACGTCCTTCCGGACCATCTCAAGGAGGATTCCATTGTCGAGTCCGATCCAATCCGGCGAGCCTTTCGGAGAAGAGACCACCCGGGAGATCATCGACCGATTCCACAGAGACGGTTTCGCGCATATCCCCGGCGTGCTCGAAGCAGGTGAAATGCAGGCGCTGCGGGACCGAACGGATGCGCTTCTCGACGATCCTTTACTTGCGGAAGAGGAAGATCTCGGCTTGCACGACCGCCGCTACGTGCAAATGCACGGCGAGGGGGATCAACCGTTTATCCTTCGGAACACGATCGCGCTGGACGGGATCTTCAGGGAGATGCTTCTTCGGGAACCGATCTTGAGCCTTGCTGAGGCGATTGTCGGACCCAACTGCCGCTTCTGTGGACAGAATGTGCTGCGAAACCAGTCCGGCGTGGCGATCGAAAGGTGGCACGTGGATGGTGCGGTCCACTTCCCCGTCTCGGAGAACGTGCCCCGTCACGATCCCCGGATTCGGCCGCCAGTGCTCTGGATTACCGTGCAAATGGCGCTGAGCGATATCGAGCGGATCGAACACGGGCCCACACAGTACGTCCCCGGAAGTCACCTTTCGGGCAAGGATCCGAACAGTCAGGAGAATCCAGAGTTCGAGGGGCAAGGTCCCGTATCCGTTTTCTGCAAGGCAGGAGACATCTATGTGCAGGATCCGCAGTGCTGGCACCGGGGGGCGCCGAACAGGTCCGATCGCACGCGGTACCTGATGCAATCTCAGTACGCGGTTGACTGGGCGTTCCGGCGGTTTGGATGGATGAACCGGGTGCCCATTCCCGAAGATGCGCGGGTGTCTGCCAGCGATCGCCTGCTTCAATTGCTCGGCGGCCGCCATCCAGAAGGAGGGTAGCGCTTCATCCACATTCGTTTTTTCCTCGCTGTTCCTGGTTCATCTTCTTTTCCTGGAGGTTCCCCATGATCAAAGTAGCTGCCTGGTGTCAAGACCCGTCCGACGCGACGTTGCGCCAGCTAACCCAGCTGGGCGTCGATTGCGTTGATGCCCTGCCATTGCCGACCGATGACCGTGGCGTTTTCGATCTGGACGAGGCACTGAAAATGAAGAAACGAGTTCATTCCTGGGGTCTGCAGGTGAATCGCATCAGTTTGCCCGGTCTATCGAAGCGGTTCATGGACGAAGAGGATGGGGCTGAGGAGGAGCTCGACGTCGCGTGCGAGTCCGTCCAGGTCCTTGGCGAAGCAGGCTATCCTCTCGGACGGGTGCACTTCGACTATTCCACAGATCCCTGGATGATTGGACACTATCGGGCATCGCACCGCGGTGGTTACCTGGCTCGAGGGGACAGTCTGTCACTCGCAGAGGGGGATGAGCCGCCGGCCATAGCAGTGCGGGAGCAGCGGTGGGGACGCGTCTGTGCGGCTTACGAACGGCTCGTACCCGTCGCGGAAGCCGCAGGCGTCAGACTGATGATGCATCCCTCCGATCCGCCGACGCAAGATGCGCTCTTCGGCGGGCTGGGATTCCACCGGGTGATCGATGCCTTTCCGAACCCGTGTGTCGGTTACCTCTACTGTTGTGGGACACGCGCGGAGGCTGGAGGACTCCCACTCGTCCTGGACGAGATTCACAACTACGGGCGAAAGGGACGTCTCTTCGAGGTCCACTTTCGAAACGTGCGGGCGAGCTTTGCAACTGCCGGTGCGTTCGAAGAGGTCCTGCTCGACGATGGGGACATGAACATGTTCAAGATCCTGCGCGAACTGAAGCGGGTGGGTTACGACGGCTGTCTGAATCCCGATCACTATCCGACGCTTGAAGGAGATGGGCCTGCTGGCAATACCCATGCGCTCGCCTACTCAGTCGGGTATATCAAAGCTTTGTTGGCCGCTCTTGCGTGTGAGTAGGGATGTACAGGATGGATCAGGCAAACTTTTTGTAGTTGGCATCGACAATAGGAAGGAGTATCTCATGGCCGTCCAGGTTGGGAACCGGAAACAGCTTTTCATTGACGCGCGCTTCTTTGATCGAGTCTCTGGTGTCAATCTCCGTATGAATCCGCCTTTGCAGTCCCCCGAGCCAGTGCTCCGGGCGGACAAGCCGTGGGAGAAGCTCGGGATTGGGGCGTACAACACGGTGATCCGGGAAGGGGAGCGGCACTTCCGGCTCTGGTACGGCGCACAGATGAAATCGGGAGGTCCGCAGGAGGGGGCGGTTCGTCTCTGCTATGCGGAGTCCGAAGACGGGGTCTTCTGGCAGAAGCCGGAGATGCACCTCGTCACGTTCCAGGGTAGCACCGCCAACAACATCGTCGCCCCGCTGGATGAGCGTCAGAGTATGCAGGGCGCGACGGTTTATATAGACGAACGGGCGCCCGCCGATTCGCGCTACCGGCTCTGGTCGAAGTACTATCCCAGGGATGATGAGATCGAGGCCGGTGTTCTGCCGGGGCTTTGGGCCATGCATTCGCCCGACGGGATCCATTGGACGTATGATGAGGGCCAGCCGAATCCGCCCAACCAGATGTGCGACACTCAGAATGTTTTTTTCTGGGATGACAGCCTGGACCTCTACGTCGGCTATACGCGGGTACACGAGACCCAGCGACGGGACGAGGCGGCGGAAATGGAGCTCGGAAAGCGATACCGATCCGTTGGCCGGATCACGTCGCCCGACTTTAAGACCTGGTCGCAGCCCACGCTGATCGTTCTGGAGGGAGATGCGCTGGACCTGGAAGCCCCTCTGCCTCCCCGGTCAATGGACAGGCCGCAGGTTGACTACTACACGAACGCGGTTTACAAACATCCCGAGGCGGATGATGCGTACTTTATGATGCCCGCCGCTTACTACCACTGGGAAGAGTCCGATTTCCCGGCCACAATGGATGTCCGGCTCCTCACGAGCCGTGACGGGGTCATATGGTCGCGTCAGGGAGACCGGGAGCCGTTCATCCGTCGAGGGCTGGATGGGGGACCATCGGGTGGCATGGTGATGGCCAATGTCTGGCCCGTGCTTACCGAGACCGAGATGTGGATCTACTATTCGGGCAGGGGAAGTCGGCACAATGATGAGGTGCGCGACGGTTGGAATACCGGTCTGTTCCGGGCGATCCTGAGGCGGGACGGTTTCGTCTCGGCGGATGCGTCTCTCTCTGGCGGAGAGTTTGTGACACCGCCGCTGGCGTTCGATGGCCAGGCGCTCGAGCTAAATGTAGATTGTGGCGGGGGAGGCTGGCTGCTGGTCGAGCTGCAGGACGAGGAGGGGCGCCCCGTGGAAGGCTACACGTTGAAGGCGTGCGAGACGATTGTCGCCAACGCAATCAAGGTAGGCGTGTCGTGGCAGGGGGTCGGTCGCCAGATCCCCACGGATCGGGGACCGCTGCGGCTTCGCGTCGCGATGCGGTCGGCAAAGCTCTACTCGTTCCGGTTCGTGAGTTAAAGAAAATCAAACGGCTTGACTTGGGGGGGTGAAGTCGTTATTTTCTTCGGCGGTATATCACGGGAGTTTGTTATGACTATGTACGATCACACTTTAACTGATGCGACGCTGGCTCCCCGTGTGTCTGAAACCGTCCGTGGTTGGTGGCGTGCCGCTGTGTGGGTTTGCTGACGGATTGTATTTATTTGAGAATTCTGAATTGACCGCCGTCAGCTTTTTGACGGCGGTTTTTTTTGTAGTAGGTATGCGATGTTTTTGAGTGCGATGACAGAGCTGTTTAATGTTGGCAGACGCTGGTGGTGGACAGGCGCAATGGGAGATGTATGTCCACCACCGGATATCTGGCGATCTTTGTTTGCTTGCACCGCGCGCTACCGGAAGGTGGCGCGCTTTTTTTTTGGAAATTATGGAGATTTTTAATAGTTCAAAGAAAGGAACAGACATGAGTCGCACAATTGTTTTAACAGGTGATCGCCCGACGGGTAAAATGCATTTGGGGCATTATGTCGGGTCGTTGAAGAATCGGTTTGAGATGCAGGATGAGTTTCAGTGTTTTTTTATGATTGCCGATTATCAGGCGCTGACGACGCATAGGGACCGGACAGAAGATCTGGAGCATCACGTCAGAGAAATGGTGCTGGATTATCTGGCGGCGGGATTTGATCCCAAAAAAAGCGTTTGTTTTTTGCAATCACAGGTGCCGCAACTGGCAGAGTTAACCATGATTTTTTCCAATTTGGTGACGTTGCCGCGTTTGTTGCGGAATCCAACGGTTAGGGAAGAGATGGGTAAGATGGGGTTGGGGAATCGGGTGCCTTACGGGTTTGTGGGATATCCGGTGTCTCAGGCGGCGGATATTTTGCTTTTTCGTCCGCGATATGTGCCGGTGGGGCCAGATCAAAGACCCCATATTGAACTGGCGCAGGAAGTGGCTGCGCGATTTAATCGGATTTATGGCGAGGTGTTTCCCATTCCCGATGGCGTTTATGGCACGCGCTTGAAGGGCACAGATGGTCAGAGTAAGATGGGGAAGAGCTACGGCAATGCTATTGATTTGTCGGATAGAGAAACGTCTGTGCGGGCAAAGGTGATGAATATGGTTACCGATCCGGGGCGGGTGCGGGCAACTGATCCGGGAAATCCCGGTGTGTGTTCGGCATTTCACTATCGAGAGGTGTTTGATGAAGAGAATGCCGAGCAGGTGGCAAGGGCCTGCCGCAGTGGTTCGGTTGGCTGTACGACGTGTAAAGGCGCGTTGGCAGATGTGCTGAATGATTTTATGACGCCGTTTCGGATACGTCGCAAGGGTTTTGAAGAACAGTCCGATCTGGTGCGCGATATTTTGAATCTGGGCGGTTCGAGGGCGCGTATTGAAGGGCAACGCACACTGGAACACGTCAAGGAGGTGATGGGGATGGGGTATAATGCGTTGATGGGGTGAGGAGGTTATTTTTTAATTTTTAGCTGGGCGAAGATGGCTTCCCAGCGTTCGGGGTGGCTTTCGTGGGTGTTGAGGGGCTGGAAGCCCGCGTCGAGGTAGGTTTTGATAGCCGGTAGGCGCCAGTCATCGGTTTTGAGATGTGCTTTTTGATAGCCCAGATCTTTTAAGCGATGGAGGACGAGGGCGTTGAGCAAATGCCCGAGTCCTTTGCCGCGGTGGTCTGCGTGCGCGGCGACCATGTGAACTTCACCTGTTTCTGGCGATTGGCCGGGTGTTTTCCAGGCACACGCACTGGCTATAGGGTCGTCGTTGTGGGTGATGAAAAAGAGGTTCTCTGCCTGGAAGCGGGGATCGCGGATCAATTGCGCTCGGCATTTCTCCGTTGTCCAGTTGCTGCCTACATTGCCTTCCATGATGCGACACCAGGCGGCTTCGTCACCCGAACGATAGGTGCGTGTGGCATAACCGGTAATTTGCTGAATTTCGGGCAGGTTATTGAGGTGGTCGCGAAACATTTCGAGTTGCGGCAGGTGTTCGACAGGAGGGGCGAATAGTTTTTTGAGCCAGTTGAACATGTGTTTTCCATCTTTTAATGCGCTTCCAGCCAGGTATTTCCCATGCCCATTTCCACGACAATTGGCACGGACATTGGCAGGGCATTCTTCATCGCGTCTTCGATTAGGGGCATCGCGATATCGGCTTCGTCTTTGTGCATGTCAAAGACGAGTTCGTCGTGTACTTGTAGCAGCATGCGCGTTTTTAAGTCCCGTTCAAACAAGGCATCCTGGACGCGGCGCATCGCAATTTTAATCATGTCGGCCGCTGTGCCCTGAATCCGCGAGTTGATTGCGTTGCGCTCGGCACTTTTGCGCGTGGTGGCATTGCGCGAGTGGATATCCCGCAGATATCGCCTGCGTCCCGTCATGGTTTCCACATATCCGTGTTCTCGCGCAAAGTCAATGGTGTCATCCATGTACTTTTTTGCGCCGGGAAATTGCTCAAAATATTGCTCGATTAAATTACCGGCTTCAAATCTCGGAATATTCAGGCGTTGCGCCAGACCAAAGGCAGAAATTCCATAAATAATGCCAAAGTTTACAGTTTTTGCCTGCCGGCGCATGTCGTCGGTTACATCGCGTTCGTCCAATCCGTAAATTTTCATTGCGGTTGCCGCATGGATATCCAGGCCTTCTCGAAATGCTCTGTGCATCTCTTCATCGCGACTCAGTTCAGCCGCTACGCGCAATTCTATCTGCGAATAGTCTGCTGACAAGAGCGTGTAATTTTCATTGCGAGGTACAAAGGCTTTGCGAATTTCGCGTCCCTTTTCCGTGCGAATGGGAATATTTTGTAGATTTGGTCCATGCGATTGCAACCGCCCGGTGGCTGTGACGGCCTGCTCGTAGTGCGTGTGGATGTGTCCGGTACCCTTAAATACCGCGCCCGGCAACATATCCAGATAGGTGGATTTCAGTTTTGAATATGTTCGATATTCCAAAATTTGTTCTACTATTTCGTGTTTATAAGCCAACCGCTGCAAAATTGATTCCCCTGTTTGATATTGCTTTGTCTTAGCTGTGCGCCGCGCATTGGGATCGAGTTTCAATTTTTCAAATAGGATATCGCCCAATTGCTTGGGGGAGTTTAAATTAAATGTTTCACCAGCCAGGTCGTAAATGCGCTGTCGGATGGCGACTAATTCATCCTGCAGGTCTTCCGAAAGTGCTTCGATTACAGATGCTTCCATGCGAATGCCTTCGTATTCCATTTGCGCCAGTACAGATACCAGCGGGCATTCTATGTCTTCAAATACGCGCGTTTGTCCCATTTCTTTGATTTTGGGGCGCAGAGCTTCGGACAGTTGCAAGGTGATGTCCGCATCTTCGGCTGCGTATTCTGCTACTTTGTCCAGGGGGACTTCGCGCAGGGTTTTTTGTTCTTTGCCCTTTTCTTTTTCGCCGATTAAAGACTCAATTTTAATGGGTTCATATCCCAGTAATGCCAGCGACAGAGAATCCATGCCGCGACGCATTTCGGGTGCGGTCACATAAGCGGCGAGCATGGTATCAAAAGCCAGTCCCTGAACTCTGATGCCTTGCCACAATAATACGGCGAGGTCAAATTTGAGATTGTGTCCGATTTTCTCGGTGTTCGGATTTTCCAAAATTCCGCGGAATTCTTCCAATACGGTCTTATTTTTATCCGGGTCTTCTGGCATTGGTACGTAATATCCCGTGTGTGGTTGAAATGAAAAGGCGATACCGAGCATTTCACACGTTCTCGGGTTTAGTCCCGTTGTTTCTGTATCAAAACAAAACGCCTTTTGCTGTGCCAATTTTTCGATCAATGCTGCGCGCTTTTCCGGGGTATCCACGAGGTGATATGTGTGTTCGACATCCGCAATGGTTTTGTGTGTTGATACGCCCGCTACCGCTGTTTCATCGCCGAAGAGCGAGATTTGTTGCTGATCTATATTAAAATCATTTCCAAATAGCCGTTTGCCCAGTGTGCTGAATTCCAATTCTGCGAACAGGGTTTTCAATTTTTGTTCGTCTCGTGTTTTCACTGCGAGATCATCTAATCCAAAGTCCAACGGTACGTTGAGGTGGATGGTGACCAGTTCCTTTGACAGCAGAGCCTGTTCTCTATATGTCTCTACATTTTCTTTTTGTTTGCCTTTCAATTCATCGACGTGATCGAGCAATCCCTCCACACTGTCGTACTGCGCGATCAATTTTTGTGCGGTTTTTGGCCCTATGCCCGGTACGCCCGGCACATTATCACTCGAATCGCCCATTAGCCCCAGCATGTCGATTACCTGATCTACGCGCTCAATTTCCCATTGTTCCAGTATCTCTGGAACGCCCAGGATCTCAGCACCGTCGCCCGTGCGTCCGGGTTTGCTGATGAATGTTTTATTTGAGACGAGTTGTGCGTAGTCTTTATCAGGGGTTACCATATATGTTGTAAACCCGAATTTTTCAGCTTCTTTTGCCAGTGTGCCGATTACGTCGTCGGCTTCATAACCCGGTTTGCGGATGACGGGCACGTTGAACGCTTCACACATTTGGTCGATGTAGGGCAGCGCGCCACTTATGTCTTCGGGCATTTTTTCTCGTTGTGCCTTGTATTCTTTGTATATCTCGTCCCGAAATGTCGGTTCTGGCGTGTCGAAGACCACGGCCAAATGCGAGGGTTGTGTGTTGCCCAAAATATCCAATAGGGTATTGGCAAAAACGAATAACGACGAGGTGTTCAGTCCTTTTGATGTCATCCTCGGACTGCGTATCAGCGCAAAATGTCCTCGATAGACCAGTGCCATGCCGTCTAATAAATACAGGGTTTTGTCTGCCATTTCTGATCCTTTCAGCGTTTCATTTCCTCTTCAACCCGCAAAAATGCACCGCGATCCCAATACTGCTTTTTTGTTATGACACCCGTCGAGTCCCAATATGTCCAGATTCCGTCGGGTTCTCCTTCTATGTAATTCACTTCTTTTTCTTTTTTTCCGTTTGCATACCACCAGGTCGAGAGACCATGTCGCCCACCGTTTTCCCACGTCCCCATGTTTTTTTGCTGTCCGTTTTTGTACCATTCTGTCACTACGCCTTCGGGCTTGCCATCTACCCAGTCCATTTCTCCCTGTTTTTGTCCGTTTTCATACCAGTGTGTCCAAACGCCCACTTTTATGTCTTGTTCGTATTTGCCAACCGAACGCTGGCGACCACTTTCGTAAAATGACTGGTATAACCCATGTCTGAAATACCTTTTGTGAGCGTCATCCCAATACACATAGTATTCTTCGTGTCCATCTTTTACCAATTGAACATCGGGTCCACACGCAGATAGCGCGATACCAAGCGCGATAAGTCCCAATTGACGCCACATGTTTTTACCTGATTTTTGAAGATAGTTCGAAGGGAGACTCAAAACGTGTCGGTTGCTTTGCTTCTTTAATCACTTGTAAAAGTGATTCGATGTCCTCATGCGTGACATAGGGCGGTTTTTCCATTGCTTTGATAATGCGTTGCGAAGTTGGATTTTTTTTCTTTGCTCCGGCGATGATTTCTTCTCCTTGGCTTTCCATGTTAGAAATTCGAGGTAGTCTTTCAGTTGTTCCATTTCTCGATCAGGAAGCCCATCCACACCCCTACGATTCAGACCGCGAAGCCTCTTTCCAATAAGTGGCACTCAGTCGGTCAAGCGCATCGCATTTAATTCACAGATGTCTCGCTTTTCATTTTTATCGTTTGCTGATGCTTTCGCAGCAACTCGGTACGTTCTCGCCAGAACGCTAGTTGTTCTTTGAGTGTCATGTTTGCTACTTGATTGTAGATTCGTTCTGCGCCACGGCGTTTCATCTCAACGCAATCAAATGTCTTTTTCGTCTTCATAATTAATCGCCTCATGAGGGGAATGGATAGCAATATTTGAGTATCCAGAAAGTGTGTTTACCGCATTGTATAGCGGAATTTTTGAAAAATGTACGATATGTTTGAAATTCCAACTTACAATCATTGAGCAGCCTCCTATGGTGGCTAAGGCGACGTGTAGGGCGTCCGCTGCCCATTTTTCGGTCACAATTTTCGCATTTAAGTAAGCCTGCTGGAGTTGTAAAACCTCCTCAGAAATCCCTACAATTTCTGCAAAGTTAAGCATCTGTTCAAAGTGTGTTACAACTTCCGCAGGGGCAGACCCGATCTCCTCTTGCACCACGACTGATGTCAACAGGTTAAAATATCCATGTCGAACCATATCGAAAAAGGACTCACTGGCCTGACGAAACTCTTCATCGAATACACCACCAAAAACGGATGTATCCGCATATACACTCAAAATCTTTGAATTCAATTTTCATCCTTTCAATCAATCAGCAATTTTCCAGACATCAATCTATAATCACCTTTCTAAAGGTTAGCGATACCCGTCGCCGCCGATCATGCTTGTAGCCATCCAACTTATCCGATTTTCTGGCGGCAATCCCGTGCAACCATTTATATCTCGCTTCATTTTTTAGGACGACAATACTTCTTGGCTCAAGCCAAACCGAAATTTTTTTTGTTTCATCTTTATTTGTGAAATCCATAAAACAGCCCGATCCCAAACTCAAAGAAACAATCGTATCCTCAAAACAAGGTTCACAATCAATATGCCTTGATATCCCTTGCCCCGGTCTGTATTCATTCACAATCACCTGATCAGCGATTTTTGGCATGTGTCTATCTTTCCATAATTTCTCAGACAACTCTTCCAGCCACTCAGGCAATTTACCATTACCAATACGCATATCACGGGCTACCCTCCGCGCTTTGTAGTCGTACTTATACCCGTAATGCTGAACCCGCCGTTTCAGGTCGTTGAGCCACTGTTGTTCATCAATCCGCTTCATCAGCATATTGTGTTTACTCTCATTGATATAGTCTTCTTTGTAATCAAGCTCGGCGATTACATCAATCGCCTCCTGATTGCTTAGAGGGGGCAATCTGGAAAAGAGGCTTAATTGTTCTTGCATGGTTAAGTCCCTAATGGTCTAAAACGGTAATAGATCGTTGGAAAGTATATCACAATAGACCTGTCTCGGGTTAGACCGACGCATTATTAACTGCTGGTCTTCTTTTGAATTTTTTGGTAGTGCGTTCGTACAACTAAACCACAATCTCTAATAATTGAATCGTCATAGTGATTTCTTCACCCGCAAAGGGATGGTTGCCGTCTAATGTCACGGTTTGGGATGTTATGTCTTTTACAGAGACTTCGACGGGTGTACCAGTGGGGTCGGCCTGTACTTCCATACGCATTCCCTTTTCGAGAAGTGCATCGGGAGGAAATTTCGATCGCGCAACTTCGATTACAAAGTCGGGATTATAGGGGCCAAACGCATCTTCTGGAGATAGGATCACCGTGCGGGAATCGCCTTCTTCTAATCCGTTTACAAGACGCGTGAATATGTCTTTTACAGATTCGTCTCCCACTGTAAATTCAAATGGTTCATTCTCTGGTGTGCCTTCGGCTATGGTCCCGTCTTCCAGGATTCCCTTGTAATAAATCAATACGCGGTCGCCTGTTTCTGCTTGTGCCATAATGCCTCCCTTATGAGCGTCTGAACAATGTAAACAGGAGAATGGATATTGTCAATTGCGCGCTTGAGATGGTCTATTTTACTAATGGGCGGTTGACACATTTTGTTCGTTTGCTTAATCTTGTAAAATGCACTGGGTTTTGGAGCATTTGTATGCAGGAGGTTTTTGTGAAGCGCATTGTTTTCGGTATTTTTATTGTGACATGTTGTCTGTTTTCCGCTGAGGCCAGTTCTTCGGCGCGCAAAGCCGGTTTTGTATTGCTGCGCGAAGGGGTTGGTGCGCGTGCTGCTGCGATGGGTGAGGCGCAGACCGCTGTGGTAGGTGAACAGACTGCTGCGTTTTGGAATCCGGCAGGTGTGGCGGCTATGCAGGGCAAACATTTTATTCTGGCGCACCACCGATCGTTTCAGGGTATCAAGCAGGGGTATGGCGGCTGGGCTTATGGCAATGATAGACGCGGTCTTGCACTGAGTTTGGGCGTTTATGGGGTTGGTGGATTGGAAGCGCGGCGGGAACCGACCGCGACGCCTGCGGGTACGTTTAGCGTTTACGATCTCAATGCAGGGCTGTCTTATGCGCAGAAGATAGGACAGCGAATTTATGTGGGATTTTCGATTCGGGCATTGCATGAAAATATCGGGCCAGAGAGTGCGTGGGGGATGAGCGCGGATGGGGGCGTGTTGTATCGCTTGTCTGAGAGCTTGATGCTGGGAGCGGCGTATCGAAATTTGGGACGGATGGCGCAGTTAGACCGAGAGCGCACCCCCTTGCCCCGGGTGTTTCGCCTGGGGGGAGCGTGGTTCTGGCACACGTGGATAGCAACAGCCGATTTTCGCCTGCCAGAGGCGGGCAATAGAGGTGCGAATTTTGGTTTGGAATACGGGGTGATGGGCAGGTTGTTTTTACGCGGTGGAATTCAAACCGGGCACGATACGCGCATGTTGTCGTTTGGAATGGGTATTACACGGCGCAACTGGCGGGTGGATTACGCTTTTGTGCCTGCATCGCAGGGGTTGGGCGATTCTCATCGCATTGCAGTGGGGATAAGGTGAGAGGAAGGAGTGTGAAGTATGAAGTGTGAAGGAAGAGGGAGCGATTGTGTCAGACGATTTGAATGGTAATCGGTATTTTCCCACGCAGACGGCTTTGCCCAGGACGCAGGAGAATTTGAGACTGCATGTTGGATTGTTTTTGGCGACTGCGTACACGACGACGGTGGCGGGGATGATCATGTCGCCACAATTGGCCTCTATGTCCGTGTTCGAAGACTGGCGCATTTTCGATCCGCGTTATCTGGTCTATGGTCTGCCGTTTTCTGCTACGTTGCTGATTATTTTGGGCATACACGAGATGGGGCATTACGTGACTTCGCGCCGCTGGGGCGTACGCGCATCGTTGCCCTATTTTATCCCCTTCCCTTCTTTTATTGGCACCCTGGGCGCAGTGATCAAATTGCGATCTCAAATTCCGAACAGTCGGGCGCTTATCGATATTGGTGCGTCTGGACCTATTGCTGGATTTGTAATGTCGGTGATTGCGTGGAGTGCTGGTCTGCACATGTCGGAAATCATGGAAGCGCGGGATGTGTCCGCAGGGACACTCGCGCTGGGTCATTCCCTGTTGTCGGGCTGGTTGGGCAACTGGGTTGTTGGCGATCTGCCTGAGGGCCACACGATAATGTTGCATCCGGTGGCTTTTGCGGGTTGGTTGGGTTTGTTTGTGACGGTGTTGAATTTGTTGCCGATGGGACAATTTGATGGCGGGCATATTGTATATGCGATTTTTGGTGGGAAACACCGGTTAATTTCTCGGGCGACAATGGTGGGGTTGGCATTGATGTGGTTATTGGCACCGCCTTACCACTGGTGGGATGCAGAATCTATATTTAAGACCTGGTATGATTCCCGCTGGGTCGGTTGGCTGGTGTGGTTGGGATTGGCTGCGCTGGTGGGGCGACATCATCCGCCGCTTGCAAATCCCGATGTTGAACTGGATCCCGCCCGGCGATGGGTTGGGTACGCATCGCTGGCTATTTTTATATTGTGTTTTATTCCCGATCCAATTCAGATTTATTGAGTTTGCAAAATGGCGAAGCGTTTGTCCCAAAAAAGACCATTGGAAATGGCTCGCAAGCGGCGATCTCTTCGGTTATGGGTTGTGCCCTGTGTTATAATAATTCTGATCGCCGGTGGATTGGCTGTATATTTTTGGCTACCTCAGTCGTATTTTTGGCGACTGCGATCATATTTTTGGCGACCACAGTTGGTCGAATATGCACTTCCTGCAGAAGAGGCACCAAGATGGAAAGCCGGTCCAGAAGATATTGACGCATTTACCGATACGATGGTCGTGCGGGCAAAAGAGGTGTTGATCGAGCTGGGGGTTCCTCCTGAAGTGATTAAAGAGGTGCGTTTGTCCAAAGGCGAAGTGCGTTGGGAAGTGCAGTCGAAAGTGCCCGATGCTCTGCCGCTGGCTCTTTGCAATCTGTCTTTGACCCATCTGGCGCATGAATTGGGTGGAGCGGTAATTGAAGGTAGCGAAGACCGACAGGGCAATGTGTTGTGGCTTCGCGTGGGGTTGAATGATAAACAGACCAATTTGTTCCGGCTTGAGAAGAATAAAGAACTCGAACGACTCGCGGGGCGCATTGCCATTGTGATCGATGATTTTGGATATCAGGATCAGAATTTGATTCTGTCTTTTTGTGAGTTGCCACAGCCGATTACGTTTTCCATTTTTCCCGGCGAGAAGCATACGGCCTGGATAGCGCAACAGGCGATTGAGAAAAATCACGGCGTGATGGTTCATTTGCCTATGGAGCCGATAGGCTATCCAGCGCGCGATCCAGGTCCCAATGCGATTTTTTTGGATTATGCGCCGGAAAAGATCGCGGAGTTGACTCAGAATGCTCTCTCATCTGTGCCCCATGCAAAGGGGATGAATAATCACATGGGGTCTCGCGTAACACAAAATTTTGAAGCGATGAAATCGGTGTTGCGGGTCGTAAAACGATGGAATTTCTTTTTTATAGATAGTGTCACGTCACCCGAATCAGTGGCTTATGCAATTGCACGGGATATGGGTATTCCAGGTGGTCGCAATGCGATGTTTTTGGATATCGTCGAAGATGAGGACGCGGTGGTCAAGCGACTATACAGGCTCGCTGCACACGCACGGCATGAAGGCACTGTGATAGGTATTGGGCATGCAAAACCCAATACACTACATGCACTGCAACGCATGTTACCCGAATTGACAGAACAGGGGTTTGTATTTGTGCTGGCTGAAGAAGCAGTGAAACAGGTGGGAAGTGAGGAGTGAGAGGACCACCCATCCTTGACGCATAAGAGACGGGATGTTATATTGACCGCGTTTCTTTTTAGCGATTGTTTCTATCGTTTTTGGAGGTGCGTTATTGATGTCGATGGTTTCCGGTTTGAGGTGGTTGCTACCGATGCCGGAACACAAGCGCGTGCAGGGGTTCTCCACACGCCGCATGGGATTGTGGAAACCCCAGTTTTTATGCCGGTGGGTACACTGGGCACGGTTAAGACGCTTTCGCAGCAGGAGTTGCGAGATTTAGATGCGCGTATTATTCTGGGCAATACATACCATCTTTATTTGCGACCGGGTATGGATTTGATGGCTGAGGCAGGTGGTTTGCACAGATTTATGAACTGGGAACGGGCGATTTTGACGGATAGCGGCGGATTTCAGGTGCATAGTTTGGCAGATTTGAATAAAATTACCGAAGAAGGAGTGTTGTTTCGGTCGCATATTGATGGGTCAACGCATCTGTTTACGCCAGAGAAGGTGATTGAGATAGAGCATGTGCTCGGCGCAGATATTGCGATGATATTTGATGAGTGTACGCCGTACCCCAGTTCGCGGGATTACGCACGGGCAGCAGGCGAGCGCACGGTGCGCTGGGCAAAGCAGTGTTTGGATGCTTATGAGGGATATGGACGAAAGAGTTTGGCGGGACACGCGCAGGCTTTGTTTGGCATTGTGCAGGGGAGTACGTATCGCGATTTGCGCGAGCGTTTTACCGAAGAAACCGTCGCGCTCAATTTTCCGGGTTACGCGATAGGGGGTACAGGTGTGGGCGAGCCAAAAGAAGATACCTGGGAAGCGATTTCCACTGTGGTATCTGGTTTGCCCGCGGATCGTCCTCATTATATGATGGGCAGTGGGACGCCCGAAGATTTGATTCAGGGCGTGATGCGCGGTATTGATATGTTTGATTGCGTGATGCCAACGCGCAATGCGCGCAATGGAATGGTGTTTACACAACGCGGGAAATTATCCATTCGCGCGGCGCGTCATGCCCGCGAGTTTGAGCCGCTTGATCCAGGATGTGCGTGTTATACGTGTCGAAATTACACGCGTGCGTACATTCGGCATTTGCATCATACGCGAGAGATGTTGGGGTTGAGGTTATCTACAGTTCACAATGTGCATTTTTATTTAAATTTAATGCGACAGATGCGAAAGGCAATTATTGAGGGTGACTTTGCACAATGGCAGAGGACCTTCTTAAATTTTTACAAAGGAAATGAAGATGGGGAAATTCAAGATCTACGCTCGTGATCGTGTGGTGACAATATTCAAAAAGTGGGGGAATGGGTTTCTTGTTGGAGTGTTTGGTGTTTTGTTGTTTACGGAGAAGGCCTTTGCCTTTGGCGGTGGACAACCCGCAGAAGGTGCCGAGGCTCCCAGTATGCTGGTGACGATGTTTCCGTTCATTTTGATGTTTGTGATTCTGTATCTTTTGATTATTCGTCCGCAACAGAAAAAACAAAAAGATCATCAAAGGATGATTGATGATTTACAAAAAGGCGACCGCGTTGTGACTTCGGGTGGGATGCATGGGACCATTACGGGGATTAAAGAGCAAGAGGGTATTTTGGTTGTGCAGGTCGCCAAAGAGGTGCAGATTGAGGTGTCGCGGGGGTCTATTTCGAGAGTAGATGAGCGCAAGGCGAAGAAATAGTAGAAAGGTGAAATTTGGCGATGAGGGTAGTGTTTATGGGCACGCCCGATTTTGCGGTGCCGTCGCTTGTGAGCGTGGCTCAAAGCGGTCATGATCTTGTGGGCGTGGTGACACGACCAGACAGGCCACGTGGTCGGGGTCAGCAGATGCAATCAACCGATGTGAAGGCTGCGGTTGTGTCGCTGGGGTTGGATGTGCCGGTTTTGCAGCCCGAGTCGCTCAGAGATGAGAATTTTTACGCGCAGTTGCAGGCTCTGGAACCAGATTTACTTGTGGTGGTGGCTTTTCTGATTTTGCCGCGTTCTGTGCTGGCGATTCCCAAATTGGGGTCTATGAATGTCCACCCCTCTCTGTTGCCCAAATACCGCGGAGCAGCGCCTATTCAATGGGCTATTATGAATGGTGAGACCGAGACGGGTGTGACCATTTTTCAACTATCGCCGCGCGTGGATGCTGGCGATATTTTAATTCAACAAAAGATGGCGATTGGGGACGATGAGACGGCGGGCGAACTGTATGAGCGGTTGAAAGTGATGGGCGCTGAGTTGCTCATTCGGGCTATTGATGGCATGGCAGATGGTTCTGTTATTGCCGTGCCGCAGACGGATGCAGGGGTGAGTCGCGCTCCAAAATTAGAGAAAGAAGATGGCGAGATTGATTGGTCAAAAGGTGCTGGAGATATTCGCAATCTCATTCGGGGAACCAATCCTTTTCCGGGAGCGTTTACACTCTGGCGCAACAAATTGCTGAAGGTTCACCGGGCAATAGTTGACACGGGGATGGGAGAAGCGGGCATCGTGATTGGTGCAGATGGGAAACGCGGACTTGTCGTGGGAACGGGCGAGGGAGTTCTCGCGCTGGACGAGGTGCAACCGGCAGGTAAAAAGCGCATGTCCGGTGCTGATTTTGTGCGGGGATATCGCATTGAGGTCGGGGAGAGATTTGGTTAATCGATTCAGGAGGTGGTCATGCTGGTAGGTTTGATGGTGATGTTTATAGGAATAGCCATTACGTTGTGGGCGCAATTTAAGGTGAAGCGCACATTTCGCAAATACGATGAATTTGTTGCGCGAAGCGGTGCGACTGCAGATCAGGTCGCGCGAGATATTTTGCGTCGCGGCGGTTTGCCCGTGGGCGTGGAGCCTGTGCATGGGCATTTGACAGATCACTACGATCCGAGAGATCGCATGCTGCGCCTGTCGGAAAGTGTGTATGGCAATCGCTCCTTAGCCGCGATTGGCGTGGCTGCTCACGAAGCCGGGCATGCGTTTCAACACGCACAGGGATATGTGCCCCTGTCTCTTCGGACGAGCCTGGTTCCGGTGGCTAATTTGGGATCGAAGGCGGCGTGGATTTTCATTATTGCCGGGGCACTTTTCAGCATATTTGAACTGCTGTTTTTGGGTATTGTGTTCTTTTCGGCGGCTGTGGTTTTCAGTATTGTCACCCTGCCAGTTGAATTTAATGCGAGTAGTCGGGCTATTCATATTCTGGCAGATGGCGGATATTTGACACCTGAGGAGATCCCCGCTTCGCGCAAGGTTTTGAATGCCGCCGCGCTGACTTATGTCGCATCAGCACTGGTGGCGATTTTGGAGTTGTTGCGCTTGTTGTGGATGGCGGGTTTTTTGGGCGGATCGGATGAGTAGCTGACTGCTAATTTTTAGGGAGGACTATATGTACGATGTGGTGACTTTTGGCGAGGCGATGATTCGGTTGTCTTCGCCAGAATACCGCCGATTGGAGAATGCGAGTAAACTCGATGTCGAGATCGGTGGGGGAGAATACAATGTCGCGGTCGGTTGCGCGCATTTGGGTTTGAAGGCGGCGTGGGTGTCCCGGTTGGTCGATAATTGGACGGGTTGGATTATTCGCAACAAGGGGCGCGAGCACGGGGTGGATATGTCCAATATTTTGTGGACGGATTTTGACGGTGTAGGGCTTGAGCGTAATGGGTTTTATCATATGGAAGTGGGGGTGGGGCCGCGTGCGAGTGCGGTGACGTATGACAGAGGTCATACCGCGATTATGAATATCAAACCCGGAATGGTGGATTGGGTATCTATTTTTGAAGGGAGCAAGTGGTTTCACGTCAGTGGGATTACACCCGCGTTGTCCGAAGGTGCGTCAGAGGCTACAGTAGAAGCACTGGTAGCAGCCCGCGATGCAGGCGTGACCACGAGTTTTGATCTCAATTTCAGATCTAAATTGTGGAGTGCAGAACAAGCACAGGAGACGATTGCAAAGTGTATTCCGCATGTGCAGGTGCTTATCGGTAACGAAGAGGATTTTGAAAAGACGATGGGGCTTAAAGCCGAAGGCACGTCGGGCGATTACGATGCGCTGGATCCCGAAAGCTATAAAGATGTCGCGCGGAAGGCCATATCGCAATATCCCAATGTGACGCTTGTGGGCACAACCCTGCGCGTTGCGAAGACCGGATTGCTGAATGACTGGCGCACACTGCTTTACGATGGCAGTGAGTTTTATTTTTCGCGTATTTACGAAAATTTGGAGATGGTAGATCGCGTGGGTGGTGGCGATAATTTTTCAGCGGGTATTATTGCCGGGGTGCTCGAGGGCGAGCCAGCTCAGGATATCGTGGATTTCGCAGGGGCTTATTCGGCGCTGGCACATACGTTCCCGGGGGATGTGAACTGGGCTACGCGATCGGAAGCCGAGAGTGCGATGAAGGGTGAGAGTGCGCGGATTAGACGATAGCGTCTGAAAGGGGATATGGCAAGGTTGCAAAAATGGCAAAACTTGATAAATTAAAAGAAGAAATAGGATGGATGAAAATTATATTTGGTATATTGGTTGCCATTGATATCTCCCTTGTTGCCTGGTTGGCACAAAACTACAAAACCGCTACATTCCTTGTGTTTATATGTGCCATTGGGGCTTTTGGGACCACAGTCGGCATTGTATGGGTCAACAAAGCGGCGTATCACAAAATCAACAAACTGGAGGATTTGTGATGGAATGGTTGCTCATTACAGTTTTTTTGGTATTTATGACAGGCATTGGCATTGTCACTGTCCAGGCCGTTAGAAACGGTAGCGAAACGGATAGCAAGTCCGACAAATCAACGCCCTGATGGTTGATTGATAAACTGGAGGATCTATGAGGGAATGGTTCCTTATTGCAGGTTTTGCGATCTTCATGACTGGCATTATTACGGTGGCTGTACAGGCCATTAGACATGCCTATAAGGATGATGGCAAGTCCAGCAAATCGACGCGCCCATGAAGGGTCAGGTTATGTATGGTGCAATAACGAATGCCTCTCTCCATTTTGGAGAGAGGTTTAATTTTGTGAGGAGGATAAATGTCAAGTACTTTGGATCGCATTATTGATTGCGGTGTGGTTGCCGTGTTGCGGGCAGATAATCCGTCGCAGTTGATGGATGTGTCAAAAGCGTTGCGCGAAGGCGGTGTGGTGGCAATTGAAGTGACGATGACGGTGCCGGGGGCGCTGAAGGTGATTGAAGAAGCGTCGGCAAAGATGGCAGATACGATTATTGGGGTGGGGTCTGTGCTCGATCCAGAGACGGCGCGGGCAGCAATTCTATCCGGCGCAGAATATGTGGTGAGTCCCATTTTGAATACGGCGGTAATCGAGATGAGCAAGCGGTATGGCAAGGCCGTGATGCCCGCAGGGTTTACGCCTACAGAAATTTTGACGGCCTGGCAAGCGGGAGCCGATGTGGTCAAGGTGTTTCCCGCTGGCGTGGGAGGACCGTCTTATTTTAAGGATATTCTGGGTCCTTTGCCACAGGTGAAGCTCATGCCCACGGGTGGGGTAGATGCCAAAACAACGCCCGAGTTTATCAAAAATGGCGCGGTGGCTGTGGGGGCTGGCAGTGCGATGGTCGATAAGACGGCTGTGGATAATAAAGACTGGGCATCTTTGACGGCAACGGCAAAATCTTTTGTAGATGCTGTGGCGCAGGCGCGAGTGGAAAAATGAGTTTGACGATTGGCATAGATTTAGGGGGCACCAATACGCGTGCGGGGCTTGTGACAGCGTCTGGGGAGATTGTAGGTAGGGCGCGGGGACCGACGCGATTGCATCTGGGGGCTGAGGGTGTGATATATGGCATTGCCGAATGTGCGCGTGCGGCTGCGCGAGATGGTGGGATTTCACTGGCAGAAGTACAGGGGGTAGGGGTTGGTGCGCCCGGTCCATTAGATCCGTTTGAGGGCGTGATCATATCGCCCGAGAATTTGCAGTGTATGCACGGTGTGCGGTTAAAGGATCGCCTGGAGGCATTGCTCGGTCTGGGCGTGGTGGTGGATAATGATGCAAATTTAGCGGCTTATGGCGAGCAATGGCTGGGAGCTGGTCGAGGTGTTGATCACTTTTTGTGCGTGACTCTGGGCACGGGAGTTGGCGGTGGATGGATTAGCGAGGGACGGGTTATGCACGGGTTTAATGGCAATGCGGCCGAGGTGGGGCATATTACAGTGGATCACAATGGACCGCGCTGTCCGTGTGGTAATTTTGGATGTTTGGAGATGTATGCATCGGCCACGGCCATGGTGCGCCGCACGCTGGAAAGACTTGAAGGGGAAAAGCCGGAGACGTCTCTGAAAGCCGGGGGTTTGACCACACAGGTTATTTTTGAAGCGGCAGAGACAGGTGATGATTTTGCAATGCAGATGTTTGAGGAGACGGGGTTTTTCCTCGGTGTGGGGCTGGTGAGTCTGGTGAATGTATTGAATGTGGATCGCGTTGCACTAACAGGCGGATTGGCGCAGGCGGGTGATTGGATTTTTGATCCGGCGATGCGAACTTTTTGGGATCGCGGTACTGTTGGTGTAAAAGAACATGTGCAGATTGTTTCTGCTGAATTGGGCGATGACGCGGGAATTTTAGGCGCGGCCAGACACGCGCAGAGGAATTAAAAATTAAAAACTGATGTTACGCATTATGCACAATATAATGGTCTGTCATTTTGAGCGGAGCGCAGCGGAGTCGAAAAATCTTCTACCAACGCAGGTGGAACAGATGCTTCGGCTCCGTTACACTCCGCTCAGCATGACAAAAACCACAGACATGCGTAACATCAGTTCCTAATTCTCTTGTTCCTTTTGCCACGCTTCATATTCTACACGCGCTTCATCTGTCAGTGGATAATATTTCCGCAGGTCGCCGCCTTCGGCGAGTTTCATTCGGCTAAAGACTTCCCATTCGGCGTGTTCGGTCGCTTTTTCTGCCAATTCAGGCGCGAGTTTAATCGGTACTACCACGGCGCCGTCGTCGTCGGCAATAATAATATCGCCGGGCATTACAAGTGTGTCACCACACGCTATCGGGACATTCACGGCGTGGGGGAAAATATTGGTTTGCGCGTGAAAATTGGGCGTTGTTCCTTTAAGCCATAAGCCGAGGTTTAATTCCCTGGCGTGGGGAAAATCGCGAATACAACCATCGACAATTGCACCTTGACCGCCCTGGCCGGAAAAATAGGTCAGCATCATCTCGCCAAAAACGCCACTGCTCATGTCGCCCCGAGCATCGACTACAACCACATCGCCCGGTTGTGTGTGATATAGCACATGGCGATGCAATTGTCTTTCCGGCCCTTGATATTCTCCCGATGAATGCAGATCTTCTCGTTTGGGCATAAATTGTAGCGTCAGTGCCGGGCCACAAATTGATTTGCCCGGCGTTCGGGGAAGGGGCCCCAAAATTTGGGCATCGCGGATGCCCAGCTTAAATAATTCTCCACTTGCTGTGGCACTGCCAATATGTGATAACGCATCAATTAATGACCTGGATGGGCGTTTTATATCCTGTGTTTGAATGGGTTCTAAACTCATCTATAGCTCCTGTTTTGATTGGTTTCACGCATCTTGTATGATCTTAAGATAAACAATGCCCGCATGGATTCAACACTATTTTCTTGTTTGGCAAGAATCTGATTGTACAGTATTTTTGAAGCACTGGTGCTGTTTGTTTTAAGATTTGACATATTCTTAAGCCGTGCGCGATACGGTTTATTATTTTTTTACAGGAGGTCTCATGCTCGGTCTTATCGGACTTGGACTCGTCGGGTCCGCACTTGTTGAACGCTTTCGCGACAAAGGTTTAGAAATTGCGGGGTATGATATTGATTCCGAAAAAATAAAAGCACATGAAGGCGACGGTTTTAAGCCCTGCAAATCGCCAGCCGATGTCGCTGATAAAGCGCGTCGAATCGTTCTTTCGCTTCCCGACTCTTATGTTGTCAACGATGTGGTTACAGGTGCGAGGGGCGTTTTGTCTGCGGCATCTCCCGGCGCAATTATTGTGGATACTACTACAGCCGATCCGCAGATGTCAACTGCGCTTGCCAAACGCCTTGAAAGCAGGAGTATTCGCTTTCTCGATGCGACTATTCTCGGATCCAGTAAGCAGGTGCGCGAATCAGATGTTCTCGTGATGGTCGGCGGTACTTTACCCGTCTTTGAACTGTGTACAGATATTTTTGAAGCCTTCTCGCTCAAGACCTTTCACATGGGGCCTTCGGGCAAAGGTGCGGAAGCCAAACTCATTGTCAATCTCGTGCTCGGTCTCAACCGTCTCGTATTGGCCGAGGGGCTTGTTCTCGCACAAAAAACGGGGGTAGATATCGATGTTTTGCTCGATGTTTTTAAGATGGGTGGCGCGTATTCTCGCGTGATGGATATTAAAGGCGAAAAAATGATCACCGGAGATTTTACCACTCAGGCTGCATTGGATCAGCACTTAAAAGATGTGGAACTCATTCTTGACCTCGGCGCGCGTACGGAAACGCCATTGCCCGTAACCGGGCTTCACGCCCAACTTTTGCGCACGGGCGTTGCGCTCGGTCTTGCAGAACAGGACAATTCCGCCATTGTCGAAGTGTTGAGGAAAATGGCGGGAATTAAATAATCTTGACCGGAAAGGATATGTCCATGATTATTGATACGCATGTTCATTTTTACGATACAACCCGACCCGGTGGCGTTCCCTGGCCGCCCGAAGACAATGCATTGCTCTATCGCCCCGTTTTGCCGCACCACTTTGTTGAACGCACTGAAAAGATGGGTGTGGCTGGGACGGTTGTGGTTGAAGCCAGCCAGCTCGTTGAAGACAATCAGTGGATTTTGGATCTCGCAGCAGACAATCCCTGTATTGTCGGGTTTGTGGGTCGTCTGAATCCCCAGACCGAAGATTTTGAGAAGAATCTCGATCTCTTTTCGGCCAATCCGCTCTATCGCGGGATTCGTCTGGGACTTCAGCGGGGTAGTTTGGAAGATCAAGATGCTCTTATGCCACAACTCCAAAAATTGGCTGACCGCGATTTGCAGCTCGATTTGATGACGAATAGCAAACAGTTGCCCATCAATGCTGTTATTGCCGAGCAAATTCCCGATCTGCGCATTGTTATTGACCATGTTGCACATGTGGAAGTGACGGGTGAAGCACCCGATCCCGAATGGGTGCAGGGTATTCAGACCATTGCTAAATACTCCAATGTGTATTGCAAGGTGTCTGGCATGGTTGAACGCGCAGCACAACAACCCGCCCCCGACGATCCAGCTTATTATGTGCCTACGCTCGATGTGTTATGGCATGCTTTTGGTGAAGACCGCCTGGTCTATGGCAGCAATTGGCTCGTGTGCGAACGCGCAGCACCCTATGAGACGGTGCTCAGTATTGTCACCCATTATATTGAGAATAAGGGACCGGAAGCGATGGAGAAGTTCTTCTGGAAGAATTCAAAAGCTGCGTATAAGTGGATTGATAGATAAAAAGCGCGAATAGACGAATAGACGAATGGAATACACACTGATTTTGGGAGGATGGGCGGAGTTCGTTGATTCGTTGATTCGTTTAATACGTCGCTCCAGTGGAATCTACCATTGGCACGAATCTGACAGGTATAATGTGATTTTGTTGCAATTTGCCTTCCTGCTTGGTCAATAGCACGAGTTCTTGTGCGTCGCGTTTTCCAACCGGAATTACCATGCGCCCACCTTCGGCGAGTTGATCTTGAAGGGGTTGGGGTACCTGCGTTGGTGAACACGTCACGATAATTGCATCAAAAGGCGCGTGTTCTGGCCATCCTTTGTACCCATCGCCAACTTTCACTTCGATATTCTCATATCCCAATGTGTTGAGCAAGTTTGCGGCGCGCTTGCCCAGCACTTCCACAATTTCTATGGTGTAGATGCTGTCACACAACTCGCCCAGAATCGCCGCCTGATACCCCGATCCCGTTCCGATTTCCAGCACTTTATCCGATTCCTTCAAATTCAGCACTTCGGTCATCAGCGCGACAATATACGGTTGAGAAATGGTCTGTCCCTCGCCGATGGGTAATGGATGATCGCCGTACGCTCGTGAAGCATAAGACTCGGGTACAAACTGGTGGCGTTCCACTTTTCGCATCGCTTCCAGGACAGCGGGGGCTTTAATTCCTCGGTTTTCAATTTGTGTCCTTACCATACGTTCTCGCAATCGCTCCATGAGGTCTTGTGCATGCGATGTAGAGATCACCGCCAGACCCATCAATAAGAGCAGTAAAGCATGTGCTGAAATGCTGTTATTCAGTATTTGCATCCTGCGCACTATGTACCTCCTGTATCAGCGTTTTAGAGAAACCAACTCACGGGATCTGGATACGCCTCTTCGCGGGACAAATATTTCAAACCCTTTGCACACCGAATGATCCACCAGACTGGCAAAACCATTATCACTATTACCGCTACGACAAACACGATTGGTAACAGCAGCACTACTGCTATCCCCCACAACAGAGTCAGGTACAACAAACAGATCCAGAACGTGCGAATTTGAAACCGATAGTGCGAAGCCAACCACTCAGGTGCATTCGACCGATTCACATAAGCCATAATAACGCCAATCAGGCCCGTGATACCAAAAGCAACACCGACCAGATATAAAATGTAAACGATCCTCGCTGTACCCGTTATATCATGTTTTTCGTTTGCCATCAAGCCTTCCCTTCACGGTCAGGTTACGACATCGCCATCTGATATGGGTACAGCACCCGGCGTACCGGTTGAAATGACATCTCCAGGGTGTATTAACTTTAGACAAACCAGCCCTCGGGATCTGGATACGCCTCTTCGCGGGACAAATATTTCAAACCCTTTGCACACCGAATAATCATCCAGATCACCCAAAACACCAGCACCACCACGCCAATCACGATGAAGCACAGCACGATGCCCACGACCAGGTATAACAACGAGATCCAGAACGTGCGAATTTGAAACCGATAGTGCGAAGCCAACCACTCAGGTGCATCCGACCGGTTCACATAAGCCATAATAACGCCAATCAGGCCCGTGATACCGACAACAAGCTCGGCTAAATATAGAATGTAAACGATCTTGGCTGTACCTGAGGTCACCGAATATGTCTGTTCTGTCTCAGCCATCAAACCCTTCCTTTCACGATCAGGTCACGATAAATGTCGCTTCCATTTCCTCACTCTCTTTGTATCCAATCCGAATGGCTTTAGCGCGAATGGTGGTTTCGCCTTTTGGCAGGGGAATGGGTCCGGTGTACAATCGCCAGTGTTCATCGCCTGCGAGTTGATACGCCATTGACGCGCCTTGGGTGCCGCAGTAAAATTGTACGATTATCGGTCCCTTGAAGGTTCCGCCTTCGGGGGCGGCCTCTCGGCCTGGGCTTTTTTCACATATTGGTACAAAAACCGGCAATTCGGTCTGCGGCTGCTCTGTGCCCTGCCACATGCGGAATACCATCTGATCTTCGGGCACATCGCCCCATACGTCGTATTTTTCGCGCCAGTCGTCCAGTGCCCCGCACAAGCGGTTCAATGTTTCGGCGTGTGCGGGATCGTCCGCGAGATTATTGACTTCAAATGGATCGTTTTCCGTGTCGTATAATTCTTCTACAGGGCGTTTTTGAAACATCACGTTTTGTACACCTTCCAATTCGCCCGCGAGATGGAGCCGCCACATTTCCTGCAATGCGGGATGCCGATTGCGATAGGGGATCCACAATAAATACGGGTTTTCCGTCATGTAGTTTCGAATGTATTTGAATTGCTTATCCCGTACGGCGCGCATCATGTCATAAGATTCGTCGTATCGATCCCGCGTTGCAAATATGTAATCCCGGTCTTTTTCCTGTGGTCCCACAAAGGGTTGGCCCTGGAGATGGGCTGGGATTTGTACGCCAGCGAGTGATAGTACGGTTGGACCCAGATCGATCATGCTGACCAATCGATCATTAACGCTGCCGGGTTCCAATTCGCCCGGCCAGCGCACGATGCACGGTATGCGAATGCCCGCATCATAGGGCCAGCGCTTGGCTCGGGGTAGTCCTTCGCCGTGATCGCTCCAGATAAATACAATTGTGTTGTCTGCCAATCCATCGTCTTCCAATTGCTGCAACATTTCGCCAACCCATGCATCGTTGTCGGCGATGTTATCGTAATGCCGCGCCAATGCCAGCCGCGCTTTGGGTGTGTTGGGGATATAAGGCGGTAGTGTGACTGAATCTGGATCGGTTTCTACTTCTGGGCGTTTCTCGGGCCACATGCCGCTTTCGTGCGTTACTGTGCGATTAAATACCGCAAAGAAGGGCGTGCCATCGGGACGGTTGCGCCAGTGGGCTTGCGCGCTCAATTCATCCCATGCAGTAATTGGCGGGGCAAATTGATAGTCGGTTTTTGTGTTGTTTGTACAGTAATACCCGGCCATTCGCAAATATTCTGGAAAACATTTGACATAATGCGGTGGTACTGCGTCGTAGGGCGTGGGCATTTGCGGCGCGTGTGCATTGGTGTGGCGCGTGCGCATGTGCTGCGAGCCTATTGCTGTTTGATACATGCCCGTGATAATTGCCGAGCGACTCGGCGCGCATACGCCCGCTGTTGAAAATGCATTGGGGTACCGGCATCCTTCGGACGCCAGTTTGTCGAGATTTGGCGTTTGCGCCACTTCATCGCCATAACACCCAAATCGCGGGCTTGTGTCTTCTAAGGATAACCACAGAATATTTGGTCTATCACTCATTTTCCTTCCTTTGTGAGGGTTACACGTTGGATTCCAATTCTATTATGCACAATCTTTATATGGCAGGCAATCATTGTTTGTTTTGCCTCAGGGTGTGAATATTGTATTTTGCCTATAACTGACAACAAAGAGGTGCGCTATGACGATTGAAGTTCGAGGCAGGGTGATGGATGGACCATCTGGACGCGGTCTGGGTGGTGTTTTGGTCTCCAATGGGGAGCAGATTGTGCAGACGGATGGAGATGGCCGGTACGCGCTTGTGGTGGAATCGGAGGCGCACCGGTTCGTATTTGTGACCGTTCCAGACGGTTTTCGGGCGACATCGGGGTTCTACTCATCTATACGGAACTGGATCGACGCGCAAGATGGGGTGGATTTTTGGCTTGAGTCTGCGCCTGAGCGGGCTGCACGGCAGTTTAAGCTTGTGCAGATTACAGATACACACGTTGTGACAGAAGGAGAGATGCTGACTTCTGGAGAGGTTCTCGCCGAGGCACTACAGCGACTTGTCCGGGAAGCCGATCCGGATCTGATTGTGGTGAGCGGAGATCTCACGAATAGGGGGGAGCTTGCCGAGTTGTCCCGTTTTCGAGAGGCACAGGAGACGGTTTCAACGCCGGTTTTCCCGCTGTTCGGCGGGCACGACGGAAACGAGGAGCGCCACGAGGGGGGCTCAGCGGACAATACGTTTACCCGGAATTTCGAAGCGGTGCTCGGTCCCTCGTATTATAGCTTTGATTGGGGGGGACGCCATTTTGCGTTTTATCCCAACGAGCAGTCGTTTTTTTCGCTTGCAGACCAGGAGCGAAAGGAGGTATGGTTCTGGGCGGATTTGGCGCTACAGCCTGCGGATCGGGAGATCGTGGTGGTGGTTCACACGCCTCCGCCGGTTTCATTTTTGGAGGCGTTGAGCCGATATAATGTCCGCCTGGTACTGCACGGGCACTGGCATTCCAGCAAGGTGTTCTCTTACAAAGAGATGGTTGTGGCCGCAACTCCGGCGTTCTGTTTTGGCGGGATCGATACATCGCCGAGGGGCTACCGCGTCGCGCGGTTCGGAGAAGAGGGGGCGGAAGTGGAACTCTGCGCGCACAAACCCACTGGTGTTTTGCCACCTTCCGGGGATACGTCGGTGGAGATTTCTTTCGACGAAATGGGGTTGCACCTGCGCTGGGAGCAACAACTTCCGGGGGGATTGCACCGGGCAGCACCCGTGCAGGCGGGAGATCAGATGCTGTTGAGCCTGCGGGACGAGGGTTATCCCGCCCGCAACGGGGTCTGTTGTATTGAGGTGGGTAGCGGAGATCTGGTGTGGCATGCACGCACAGATGCGACGGTGAAAAATAGCGTGGCTGTAGATGATGGCATCTGCGTGGCTGTGTCAGTTACCGGGCGGGTTCATGCGCTGGAGCAGGCGTCGGGCCGCCTGCTGTGGCATGCGAATCTGCCCGGGTATCCCGACCGTTGGATTTACACGTCTCCGGTTATTGCAGAGGGGACGTTGTACGCAGGGGCGAAGGCCGGTTACGCGGCTTTTGATCTCAAAACGGGAGAGCAGCAGTGGTATGTACCTGTTGACGACAGCGATAACTGGTCGTGCTACGCAAGTCCCCAGGTTTATGAGGACCTGCTTCTCCTGCTCGTGCCGCGGCGGGGACTGATGGCATTGGACCGACAAAGTGGGGAGGTTGTGTGGGAACAGCAGATAGGGGTTGAGTATCCATATCCAACGCCGATTGTGTCCGGAGACTTGCTGGTAAGTGGGGGAGACTCATCGCATTTAACCGCGTTACGGGCAATTTCGGGGGAGGTTGTGTGGGACAAGCCGATCCTCCCATCCAGTTATCCGACCGGACTGCTCGTGCGGGATGGACGGATCTACGCCACCACATCGGAGGGAGATGCCCTCTGTTTTGATTTCAATTCCGGGGCGCTACTGTGGCGGTTCCAGACGGGAGGCGATCTGCTGGATATGGTGCCTTATCGCAGAGGCGTGCAGAGCATTTTAGCTGCGCCATTCCATTTTGAGGATTGTCTTCTAATTTGTGGATGTGATGGGTGTTTGTACGCTTTGGATGCCGCTTCCGGCGAATGCCGGGGGCGTGCGGCGTTCGGGTCCCCAATTACAGCGCCTCCCTGTGTGTGGGGAGACGGCTTGTTTTTAGGGACGTACGATGGGCGGTTTTTCTATTTTGAGCGCGTGGGGGATTGACGTGATGGAAGGAGCACAACATGGGATCTTATCGGGGAGCTGTTATTGGATGTGGGCGGATCGGCAGTACTATTGATGATGAGCACGTAAATAGGCCCCAGTTTCGATATCCCTGGGCACACGCGCCCGCGATGATCGAAGCGAAGGGGATTGATCTGATTGCAGCTTCGGATCTTTACGTGGAGCAACTGGACGATTTCAAAAGTCGATGGGGCGTAACGGCACTTTATACCGATTACCGCGAGATGATCGCCAAAGAGAAGCCAGATATCGTCAGTGTGACGACACGGGCAGAGGAACGCGCAGAGGTCGTCACAGGGGTGGCGGAGGCTGGTGTTAAGGCGATTTATGCAACCAAGCCGATATGCCGTAGTCTGGCGGAAGCAGACGCGATGATCGATGTGTGTCGGAAGAATGGGGTTATGCTCGCTATTGCCTGTCACAAAAATTGGAGTCCGTGGTTCCACGCATGTCTAAATTCAATCCGAAGCGGCATGATTGGGAATTTCTCTTCGATGGTCTGCAATTACGGCTGGCGGCTCTCACGCGGTCACAGCCATACGCTGGCTCTGTTTCGTCTTTTTGCCGGGGCATCTGCCAGGTGGGTATTTGGGAATATGAATAGTGATGAAGAGGCCCGCGGCGACAGCGATCTTTCAGGAACAGGGATGATTCGATACGAGAATGGCATCCGCGGATTTCTGAGTACCGGAGGATGGTTGAATATTGACTTTGTGGGAAGCGATGGATGGATAAGTGCCCGGAATGAACACGCAGATTTTGAGATGTGGACCAGGCATCACGAGACCAGAGAACCGATTCGACGACAATTTCCCAATCCCAAAAGACCTCGCAGTTCACAACAGGCCGCTATTGAAGGACTTGTCGAGAATCTAAATGAGGGCACAGAGCCGCTTTGTCCGGGAGAGTTTGGACGAGAAGCGCTGGAAATTGCCATTGCGTTGCGAGAATCGCATCGTCGCGGTGGAGAGAAGATGGAATTACCGCTCGAAGATCGAAGTCTGACCATTCTGGCGTAAAAAGGGAACAATATGCTGATTGGATATGTGAGCGATGAACGATATGTGGCAGTGCCAGAGGTGCTGCTGGAGTTTGAAGGCGAGGCGGGGTCATTTGAGGCGCGTTCGCGGGCGACCGGAGCGGTTTATGCGGATTTGCCTTCCGGGAAGTATAGAGTGACACTTTACAAGCCGGGTTATGGTTTTAAGACAGTACCGCTTGAGATACCGACTAAGGCTCCCTATCAGTTCCGGCTGTTGACCGATGGGTTGCTGGGATATATGTGGCCAAAGTGGGTACAGTCCGGGCAGTCGTCAGAGTTCAGGGTACACGCGGTGGAGGCGTACAAGCTGTCGCTGTGGCGGTATGGATGGCAAAAAGAGTTGGTGCGTCCAATTGGATGGTACGATGAACACGGTCCCCGGGCGACGATGCAAATTACGCCGGATGGGGATTATACGCAGACCGGCATTCAATGGAATGCACAGGGTTATACCAGCCCGACACACAAGCAATATATAACGGCACCCGAGCGGTCGGGATTGTATTATCTGCACGCCAAGACGGAGTCAGGTGTGTTTTTTCCGTTTCCGTGGATTGTCGCACCTGCAAAGCCGAGTGCCGATGTTGCAGTGCTGGCGTCAAATATAAACTGGAATGCGTATAATAATTTTGGGGGGCGCAGCAATTATATCCTCGCGGAGAAATTTCCGCCCAGGCCCACCGTGAATGCGCGAATGGATCTCAAGAGATATACGGACCCCAGACATTTGCTTTTTACTTCAAAGGAATATGCATCGCTGTCGTTCGACCGGCCTGAGCCGATCAATTTTATTGCAGAGGAGGAGCAGATTACCGATCCGATTGAGGGGCGGTCCAACTGCCATGTGGCCCCGGCGGAGTGGCGGTTGCTGGGGTGGTTGGAGCGGGAGGGATATGGATACGATTTTTATGCGGAGACGCAGTTCCATTCCGGGGTATTGAATTTGGACGATTACCGGGTATTGATCATCAGCACGCATCCGGAGTATTGGTCTGCGGATATGTACTATAAGCTGAAGTCCTGGGTGTTTGAGCGGGGCGGCAAGCTGATGTATCTGGGTGGAAATGGTCTGAATTGCGAGGTGGTGTTTACAGATGAATATACTATGGTGGTGCGAAATGGAGATAAAGGCGGGGGGTTCAGCCATCTACAGAAGTTGGGATTGGAGAGTCGATTCCATCTGTTTCACGAGTCAGAAGCGAAACTGCTGGGTGTAACCTGTTCGGAGACGGGTATTATGACTGGAGCGCCTTATCGGGTGGTGGATGGATCGCACGATTTCTTTCAAGGGACTGGCCTGAAGACGGGAGATATTTTTGGAGAGAAGTGTCTGCATATGCGGTGTCCGGGCGGTGCATCTGGACACGAAACGGATAAGATGACAGTGAGTTCGCCAAAAAACGCACAACTGCTGGCCAAAGGCTTAAACCCCGATGAAGGGGGCGCGGAGATCGTATATCACCGCACCGAGAGCGGGGGAGAGGTATTTTCGGTGGGGTCAATCAATTATCCCAGTTCTCTTCCGGTGGATGAGTCGATTTCGGCGATTACAAAGAATGTGCTGGATCGCTTTTTGGATTGATCCACTGATCAATACTGCCAGTATTCTCTAACGTGTTTGGGTATGGATGTCTTCGGGATTTGCTTGCGGCTTTTCCGGACCCCCTGTATCCGCTCTTTGATCGGCGTATTTCCCTTTTTGCGAGATGTGTACAAACCGGTGATATATCGCCGCAACCGATGGATGGGCACTACGCCGTGCCAGACCTCTGGTACGCGAAAGACGACGCTGCCCGCTTTCAGTTCGATTGGAAGATAGTCACCTGCCTGAATATCTTCTTTTGTAGGGAGTATCCGGCTCGGGTCACACGCAGATGCAAAATGGTACAGATGCGTGCCCGGTACGTAGGTCAACGCCCCGGAGTTGACATCGATATCGTCCAGGTAAATCATGGTTGACACCCACTGAAAGGGTGTGGCGAGTTCCGTCGGGCTGCCGTCTGAGTGTCGCCCTACACCTTTGTGTTCTGGCGTGTACCGGTTGGTTTTCATTTGTAATAGAAAAGGCCGCGGTTCATCCAGGATTGCCGAGACGATTCCCAAAATACGAGGATGGGAAAATAATCTGCCCAGGGCCGGATAATTTAACAGCGGTTCATTTCGCAGGCTGTCCCGGCTGCCGGGATCTCCCGGTCCCATCTCCAGATCCAGGTACGCCTGTTCTAACTCCCGGCGGATTGCATCCAGTTCATCTTGCGAGAGCAAGTTGTACAAGACGCCTACGCCGTTCTTCCATGCGGTTTCAACAGCCGCTTTGTCTCCCGCGTCCATTTCCGCCTCCTGTTCAAGTTCTTTATTTTAACCTTGTTCTTTGTTCCATGATGTCACATATTTGTGCATTCATCAAGTAAAAAGCGTTGCCTATTCTACCCAATTTTTAAAATGTCACGTCCGATAATCGGTATTACGACCAGCTTTCTTTCAAAGAGTAAACAGCAATCGTTAGATCACGAGTATGTGATTGCCGTGGAACGCGCGGGTGGTTGTCCTCTTATTCTGCCTATGACAGAGGAACAGGAAACGCTCGCGCCGCTGTTTGCCCTGCTCAACGGCCTGATTATTACTGGCGGCCCCGGTATTACGCAAGGTCTGGTTGGCAAGCTGCCCAAAGACCTGCCCGCGGTTGCGCCCACGCGCTATGAAAATGATATTCGCGCTTTTGAATACGCGCAAAAAAAACAGATGCCCGTTCTGGGCATCTGCTATGGCATGCAATTTATCAATGCTCAATTTGGCGGCACGATCTATGCCGATATTCAAATACAATGCGATGTCGATCCGCATTCACCCGGGCGGACTGAAGATCCCGTTTGCCATACAGTTTCGATCAATCCCAATTCCCATCTCTCGTCTATTCTGGGCGAGACCGAATGTACGACCAATAGCTTTCACCTGCAAGGACTCGAGACGGTTGGCGGGGAACTCAATATAAGTGCCCGCAGTGAAGATCGAGTCATAGAAGGTATCGAAACGCCAGATGGTCGCATTATCGGCGTGCAATTCCATCCCGAAAAAATGCCGAACACGGTCTTTGATTGTATCTTCGAGCACTTGCTTATACAGGCAGATCAAGCCTCAAAGAAAAAATAAAATGAGAATAGTGAATATCCTCGCAATGGCTCTTGTTTTTTCGTTTATAGCCAATTCGAATAATTCTACCCAGGCTATTGACATCTAAATCCTTTTTTTATGCCATAACAAGCTCAGATTGAGATTGCCAGAGTGTGGTAATCTGCTCGATAATTGCGCGAATGAGAGATTCTCCAGCGCGTGATTTGAGATAGGCAAAATTGAGGTCGCAAAAGAAAGATTCTGTTTCCCTTATGGCAATTTGGTCAGACTTTTCTGCAAGACATTTTTCAATGACCGACATGCCAATACCCCCCTTGATCAATTCCAATCGGGTAGCATCGTCGCTAATAGACATAACCTTATTACACGTAAGTCCGCGTTTGGCAAACATATTGTCTGCGATAGCTTGAAAGGGACAGTAGTAAGGATCGCATATCCAGGGTAGATCTGCCAAAACCTCCCAGGTCGCACTTTCGATCTGGTCAGCCCAACGCACGGGGCCAGCAATAACGAGTTCGGTCGTCAATAAGCCGTACGTTTCAACTGCATCAGATATGGGAATGCCATAAATATAGCCAACATCTAAGGTGCGATCTTCCAGGGCTTCTGTAATGCGTTGAGTGACTGAAGAAATAAATTCAAATTTAATATGTGGATATTTTACATTTGTAC